>NZ_JBSSBV010000018.1:0-56014 GCF_054059115.1 Thermostichus sp. MS-CIW-26 | reverse complement strand
TGTTCAGCCCGGATCTCGGAGATTTGGGCTGCAAAGCCCTGCCGCATCTCAACCATCTGAGCCTCAAAGCGCTCAGCCGACCGCTGCTGCTCGGCTCGCATTTCGGCCATCTGGGCCTCAAAGCGCTCGGCAGATCGTTGCTGTTCAGCCCGGATCTCGGAGATTTGGGCTGCAAAGCCCTGCCGCATCTCAACCATCTGAGCCTCAAAGCGCTCAGCCGACCGCTGCTGCTCGGCCCGCATTTCTTGGATTTGTTCTTGTTGTTGCTGAAGGTTGCGAATCAGCCACTCCTCTTGTTCTGGGGTCATGGGAAAGGTCTGAAGATATCCCTTCAATTCTAGTCAGTTGGGGATGGGATCCCGTTGAGCTGCCAAGAGAAGGGCATTGACAATGGCAGCAGCAACTGGGGATCCGCCTTTGCGGCCCTCCACCCGAATCTGGGGAACATCCGTTTGCGCCAACGCCTGCTTGGCCTCTTCCACCGCCACAAATCCCACCGGCACTCCGATCACCAAAGCCGGCTTGACCCGCTTTGCCCGAATCTCCTCCACCAAAGCCAGCAACGCGGTGGGGGCATTGCCAACGACAAACAGGGCTTCTGGATAGCGGCGTGCCAAGTTCACCATCCCATTGGCGGCGCGGGTTTGACCGGGCCAACGGGGCTCCTCCACCCAGTCCAAAGCACAGTAGAGGGGGATCCCTTGGGCTTTCAGACCTGACTGGATCCCAGCTGCCACCATCCTGACATCGACAATGACAGGCTGCTTTTGCCGTAGGGCTGCCAGGGCGTGTTCAACGGCGTTGGGGCCGAAGAAAAAGCGATCCCGCAGCTCAAAGTCGGCAGTGGCATGAATGGCACGGCGCACCACCTCATAAGGGATCCCTTGCCAGGGGTGGGGGCCGATCTCCTGATCGATCTGGCGGAAGCTGGCAGCAGTGATTGGGTCTACCTGGAAGGCTTCATTCATTGGGTCTGGAGTCAGGGGCACAGTCATGCTGGCATGTCCTAAAGAAGAACCGGTGGCAAAGTAGCTTTGGGCGAGCCGAGAAAACCACTAAGATTGGTCTAGCCTAAATTGGAGATGAGCCTATTGTTGTCACCCACTCCTCCCTTGCACAGACTCAACTCCCATCCTTCCCCTTCTGCTCGGGTCAGCGCCAATTCCGTCGGCAATCCCGGTTTCTCCTCTGTTGATGCGCCCTCCTCTTCCCCAACGGGTAGCGACAGGGATCCCTTGTCGGCTTTGCCTCGCTACGGCTACTCCCAAACCTGGCATTGGCGGGGCTGGCCCATCCATTTCACCTACACCCCCAGTCGTGCCCAAACCCCTGCCGGTGTCGTCAACTTGACGGCAGCTCCGGCCCTTTTAATCCATGGATTTGGAGCGTCAGTGGGTCATTGGCGCCACAACATTCTCCCTCTGGGATCCCAGCGCTCCGTCTATGCCCTCGACCTGCTGGGATTTGGCAAGAGTGCCAAGCCGGAGATTGCCTACAGCGTTGATCTGTGGGTGGAGCAGGTACACGAGTTTTGGCAAACTCACATTCAGCAGCCCAGCATCCTGGTGGGCCATTCCATCGGGGGCTTGGTGGGAGTCATTGCCGCCGCCCGCTATCCCCAGATGGTGAAGGGCCTGTGCTTGATTAGCTGCGCCGATGGGCCCCATCCGGAAGAATTGCCCTCTCCCTGGGATGCTCTGGTGCGAGCCCTCTGCGAAGGGATTCTGTCGTTGCTGGGGTGCCCCCTCACTTATCCCCACCTCTTCAACTGGCTGCGACAAACCGAGGTGCTACGAGCTTGGATCAAGAATGTCTACAAGCGGGATGAGCAGGTGGATGACGAGCTGGTGCAGATCTTCCAGAGACCGGCCTTTGAGCCGGGGGCAGCCCACGTGTTTTTGGACGGTCTGAGGGCCATTCTCTGCCGCCGCTTCGACAGCCCCAAACGCCTGCTGCCCACCCTAAAAATGCCTATCTTGCTACTTTGGGGCCGAGAAGATCCGGCAGTGCCCAGTTTTTTGGCAGACCAATTTAAGCGCTGGCAACCTGCCCTCACCTTGGTGAAGCTGCCGGGAGTAGGCCACTGCGCCCACGACGAGCTGCCTCACTGGGTCAACACCCTCATCGGGGAATGGGCGGCCAGTCTGGAGACCTGCCCTGACTTGCCCACCCCCCTTCAGCGGGATCCCCGAGTCGGCTAGCTCAGCAAGTGATCTGAGCTATTCCCGGCAAGGTGCCACAAGTGAGGGCTATCGGCACAGGCCCCCCCAGCTTGGAACACCCCCAAGCCAAATCCCAGCCTGCCGCCGGGAAAAGGGATCCCGCTCAGAGATCAGGGGGCAGCTTGAGGATCTGATGCTGGCGCATCCCCTGCCAGCGGCGAATGAGATCGCCATCAATACCGAACTGATCCAACGCCTTCACCACCACAAAATCCACCAAATCTAGGATGGTACGCGGCTGGTGGTACCAAGCTGGAATGGCCGGAACAATGCGCGCCCCCGCTTCTGCCAGAGTGGTCAAGTTGCGCAGGTGGATCAGGCTAAAGGGGGTTTCCCGCGGCACCACCACCAAGCGTCGTCCCTCCTTGAGCTGCACATCAGCAGCCCGCTCCAGCAGATCCGAGCTCAAGCCGGCAGCCAACTTGGCAACTGTACCCATGCTGCACGGGATCACCAACATCCCCTGCGTGCGATAGGAGCCACTGGCAATGGTTGCCCCCACATCCTGCCAGCGATGACAAACTAGGGATCCACCGCTGCTCTCGGCTTGCTGTCGCCAAAAGTGGGCCTGCTTGCGGGGGTCTGTCGGCAGCAGCACCCCTTGTTCTCCCTGCCACACCTGATAGGCCGCTTTGGAGGCCACCACTTCGACGCGGTAGTCCAGGCTGAGCAGAACATGCAGAGCGCGCACAGCATAGAGCATCCCTGAAGCGCCTGATACGCCAAGGATGATGGGCAGAGAGGATGTCAAGGGCCGCTGGGGAACGTCTTCTGCTCAAGTCTAGCGAGGGGAGCCGTCCCTCGCCTGCTCAGGAGATCCCTAACCCACCGCTCCAAAAGACTTGCACAACGCGGGATAAAAATGCTCCTGGCACAGGTTGAAGGCAGCGCTCAAGCCCCAGTCTGACTCTTCTCTGTTAGGTCTGCAGATTTTGCCGCCCGTTGCGGATCACCCGCAAGGACTCCACCAACCGCAACTCCAAGTCTTGCAACACCTGATCCACGTAACGGTGGGCCTCCCGCTGCAGGCGCTCCGATTCCTGCAGTGTCTGTCGCCGCACCTCCTCACTATGTTGATAGGCTTGTTGCAATAACTGCTCCGCCTGAGCTTGGGCCTGTCGCAGAATCGCCGATTCGTTGAGGAGCTGCTCAGCCCTACGTTGGGCCGCGGCCACAATTTCTTGGGCGTAGCGATTGGCCTCTGCCAAGATCCGATCCCGCTGGCGCAGCAGTTCCTCCGCTTCCTCCAGGGCTGTCGGCAGGTTCAGGCGGATAAAGTCTAACTGCTCCAGAATCTTTTCCTCTTCAATAAGGGTGCGAGACCAAAACAGGCGAGGGCTACTGAGAATGGCTGCCTCCAATTGATCCAGGGCCTCCTGGACGCGCATCAGAGCCAGGGTCTGATCCCCAAAGGGTACGCCGGCACGATTGGAAGGATCAGAGGGCAATTCTCGCATCAGTCTATGAAGAGGGGAGGCTGCACTGAGCAAAAGAGCAGATCAGGCAGGATAACGCCTACCATATCAGGTTCTCGGTTTCCTGAATCTGCGCAGTCTCCCCTTCGCTCCAACCACTCTTCGTGAAGTAGATGTTCTTTTTGATATGAGGGGACGATGGACTTTCTCCCTCGCGGAGGCTGTGAGCCAAGCGGCAGAGAGGCTGCTTACCGGTCGGTTGGTGCCACAGCGGCTGGGGAGCCGAGGTTGCTCGGCTGCCAAAAGAGCGCCAATGGAGGAGATTTATAGTCATTTTGAATAGGAATAAAACATTTCCGTTGCATTGCTCTCCAACCCCCCTCTCCCAGAGAGATGAGCTGGGGGGTCGCGGCAGCGGCGCGGAGCGTTTGGGGAGTGTCTCAATCTAGTTTGAGATGACTACACTTTTTGAGTTGCCGCCAGTTCCCTGAAGATGGCCAGCCTCCAGATGGTTGACAGCTACCTATGGCACACTGAGAAAAAAGGAGCATGACTCTAGTCAATAATAAGCTCAACTATACTGAAAATAATGTATAATATGTTCAGTACGGATTACTACCAGTTGATCTTTCTGTTTACTTTCGAGTCTGCCAACATGGTAGCCAAAGCAAAGCAGAAAATTGGTAGTAAGACGACACGGAAACTGCGCTTTGGGTATTCTACTCAAAGCTTTGCGGGATACCGCCATTCTGGTTGGAAACAAACAGAATGCTGTCGCTGCATAGTTGAACAGTGATGTTCAGCAGTGTTCAGCGTAAATGTATCAGTTGGAGCCCCAGCCTCTTATGCCACAACCGCAGCCCCCCAGAAGACTGGAAGACCAGTTTGTGGAGAATGTCTCCCGTTATCCCACTTACTTTATTACCGTTTTGCTGGGGGGGATCTGGGCTGGCCTCCAGCCTTTTGTCGGCCTGTATCGCAAAAGTCCAACAGCGGCGGCTATGGTTACGCTGGGATCCCTTTTGTTGCTTCTATTTGTTTATTTCACCCTGCGAGGCATGACAGGGAATACCTTTTGGCCAGAATAGATACTGGGTTGAGGTTGGGGCCCATGGGCGAAGCTGTGCAGTGGACGCCGGCAGCATAAGCACGCCTCAAGGGGATCCCTCTTTTTCGCCCCACTGCTGACAAGAAGTAAAGTGCTCCGCACCGCTCGCGCGAATGAAAAGTTTGCCCCGGAATGGTGGCGGTCTATGGGCAGGCCAAGCCTCAATTGGCTCTTCAGGGATCCCGGCTGCAAGCTGTAGCGAGGGGATTGGATTTGCCGCTAGCTTGGTAGAGCATGACTCTAGTCAATAATAAGCTCAACTATACTGAAAATAATGTATAATATGTTCAGTACGGATTACTACCAGTTGATCTTTCTGTTTACTTTCGAGTCTGCCAACATGGTAGCCAAAGCAAAGCAGAAAATTGGTAGTAAGACGACACGGAAACTGCGCTTTGGGTATTCTACTCAAAGCTTTGCGGGATACCGCCATTCTGGTTGGAAACAAACAGAATGCTGTCGCTGCATAGTTGAACAGTGATGTTCAGCAGTGTTCAGCGTAAATGTATCAGGTGTTCTCCTCCGTTTTTTGAACTCATGGCAGATTGGATCCTGTTGGCGCTGGTGGGTTCTGCAACCTACCTGCTGCTGCAAAAAAGTGTGGCCCGCCTTTCGAAGGTGCCGTGGCGGATCCTGTGGCTGGTGATGATGCTGCCCCCTTTGGTTTGGGTGCTGGGGCGTCAGGTGTTTCAGTACGAATTGCCTCCCTTGCTGATGTTGCTGCTGTTTCTCACCTCCTACTTTACCAGCATGACCTTGGTGAGACGAGGGGGTATTCGACCCTCAACCGGAGGCCCTCGGCCAGAGGTGGAAAACTCCTCTCCAGAAGCGGATCCCTCGCCGGCTGGGGAACCTGAGCAAGAGGAAGAGGAGGAAGACGGCGCCGCAGATCCGGTCTCGCTGGCTCTTGCCCACACCCCCATCTCCGAAGTGCCGCGGGAGAAGCTGAGCCATTGCTTCCCCTGGAACGTCTTTTATTTGCAAAATGTGGAGTACCGCCCCCAGGCGATCATCTGCCGGGGCAACTTGCGGGCGGATCCCAGTGAAGCCTATGAGCGGGTGCAGCAAAACGTGGAAACCACTTTCGGCAAACGCTTTTTGGTGGTGCTGCAGGAGGGGTTTGCCGGTAAGCCCTTTTTTGCCTTGGTGCCCAACCCGGCGGCGCGGCGCTCCCTGGCGGACAGTCGAGAGTTGCCGCTGCTGGCTTTGGGGCTGTTGCTATTCACCTTCTGGACAACCCTCAGTGCTGGGGCCCACGCGGCTGGGGTTAGCCCTGACCGGCTGCTGCATTTGCCCTCTCTGATGAAAGGATTGCCCTATGCGGTCGGGATCCTTGCCATTTTGGGATCCCATGAGTGGACTCGTTACTGGGTGGCCCGCCGCCACCACATCAAAACCTCGCTGCCCTATTTCATCCCGGTGCCTTTTGTCCTAGGGACTTTTGGGGCGTTTATCCAGTTGAAAGAGCCGGTGCCCAACCGCAAGGTGTTGTTTGATATCGCCGCCGCTGGGCCGCTGGCAGGGAGTCTTGTTGCTTTGGGCATGCTGTTGCTGGGGCTGGTGTTTTCAGCGCCTGCAGATCCTCCCACGGTGCCGGAGGGGCAGCCGACCCCGATTAGTTTTCATCGCATTGACCCGCGCCTATCGGTGCTGCTGGCAATTCTGGCCCGCATGGTGCTGGGGGATCAGTTGCAGCCGGGGCAGGTGATCGAGCTGCACCCGCTGGCCTTTGCCGGCTGGCTGGGCTTGGTGGTGATTGCCTTTAACCTCATGCCGGTGGGCCAACTGGATGGAGGGCACATTGTCCACGCAGTGTATGGACAGCGGATGGGAGCGAATGTGGGCCGGGTAGCCCGCTGGTTGGTGTTGCTGCTGGCTTTGACGGTGCAGCCTTGGCTGTTGCTCTGGGCGCTGCTGCTGTTTGTGATTTCCAGTGCTGACGAGCCGGCCCTCAACGATGTGACGGAACTGGACGAGGCCCGGGATCTGCTGGGGCTGGGGATGCTAACGCTGCTGGTGCTGATCCTGCTGCCGGTACCGCCGTTTTTGCAAAATGGACTGGGCTTGGCCTAGATCCGGGGTAGGATCCAAACCGCCCCTGACCTCGTTCTCCTCTCATGCAACGCAGCTTAATTGTTCAAAAGTACGGCGGTACCTCTGTCGGCTCTGTGGAGCGTATCCAGGCCGTGGCTCAACGGGTGGCCCACACGGTGAAGGCAGGGCATCGGGTGGTGGTGGTGGTCTCGGCGATGGGGGATGAAACCGATCGCCTTGTGGGCTTGGGGGAGCAGATCTTGCAGGGATCCCCGACCACACCGGCCCAGTTGCGGGAATGGGATATGCTCCTTTCCACCGGTGAGCAGGTGAGCATTGCCCTGGTGGCCTTGGCGCTGCAACGCTTGGGGTGTCCTGCCCTTTCCCTGACGGCAGCCCAGGTGGGCATTGTCACCACTCGGGATCACAGCCGGGCCCGCATTTTGCACATCCACACCGACCGCCTGTGGCAGCACCTGGAGCGGGAAGAGGTGGTGGTGGTGGCCGGGTTCCAGGGGATTACTAGCCTGGCGGAGCTGGAGATCACCACCCTGGGTCGGGGGGGATCCGACACCACGGCGGTGGCCTTGGCAGTGGCTTTGGGAGCAGAGCTGTGTGAGATCTACACCGATGTGCCGGGGATCTTCACCACGGATCCGCGTAAGGTGCCTGAGGCCAGGCTGTTGCCGGAGATCACCAGTGATGAAATGTTGGAGCTGGCCAGCTTGGGGGCCCAGGTGCTGCATCCCCGCTCGGTGGAAATTGCCCGCAACTACGGTGTGAAGCTGCGGGTGCGCTCCAGCTTGGAGCCGTTGCAGGCGGGATGCGAGGGCACTCTCATTCTTTCTCCTCCCCCCCGTCCTCGTGCTGCCGACAGCAGTATCGAGCTGGGCCTGGCGGTGGATACGGTGGAGCTGGATCGGGATCAGGCCAAGTTGGTGTTGGTGGGGGTGCCGGATCGCCCTGGCATTGCCGCCCAGCTCTTTCAGGGGATCGCGGCGGCAGGGGTGAATGTGGATTTGATTTTGCAGTCGCTCCAGTTCACAGCCGCTCACGCCAGCGGGACGGACTCCTTGCCGCAGGGATCCGTGCCCCAGCCCACCAATGACATTGCCTTTACGGTCAGTCGGTCGCAGGTGGCCGAGGCTGCAGCCGTTGCCCGGCGGATTGGCCAAGAGCTGCAGTGTGCAGCGGTGATTGTGGATGAGGCGGTGGCCAAAGTCAGCATTGCCGGGGTGGGGATGATGGGCCGACCTGGGATCGCGGCGCAAATGTTCCAGGTGCTGGCCGAGGCCGGGATCAATTTGCAGATGATCTCCATGTCCGAGATCAAGGTGAGCTGTGTGGTGGCTGCGGAGCGGGCCGGTGATGCCGCCTTGGCTCTGGGAGAGTCGTTCCAGGTGATCCCCCACTTGCATCGGGCAAAGATGCCGGCTGCCCCTCAAGACAGCCACCCGGTACGCGGTGTTGCCTTGGATTTGAAGCAATCGCGGCTGGGCCTTCGCAAAGTGCCGGATCGTCCGGGAACTGCCGCCCATTTGTTCGGGCGCTTGGCGGCTGCCGGGATCATCGTGGACACCATCATCCAAAGCCAGCGGGGCTACCACAACGGGATCCCCAGTACCGACATTGCCTTTACCGTGCCTCAGGATCAAGCGATGGCTGCTGAGGCAGTCTGCCGGCAGGTGGCCGAAGAACTCCAGGCGGCAGGCGTTGACGCGGATCACGACATTGCCAAGGTCAGCATTGTCGGCGCTGAGATGGAAACCTATCCCGGCGTCGCTGCCCGTCTGTTTGCAGCTCTGGCCGAAGCGGGAATCAACATCGAGATGATCGCCACCTCGGAGATCAAGGTGAGCTGTGTAGTGCGCCGGGATCGAGGGATCCCGGCCTTGCAAGCTATTCACCGCGCTTTCCGGCTGGACTGCCCCTAGCCTGCCTTAGGGTTGAGCCGCCAGCAGCAAGGGAAAATGATGGGCGTTGGGGGCGTGCATCACCTGGATCCCCAGATTGGCGCGGTTGAGGAGATCGGCGTAGGTGGGGATGAAGCGGCCCTGGCTGTCCAGGATGGACTGGTTGAAGTTCAAGCCGTTCAAGTTAAAGGCCATTATGCCGATACCTATTGCCGCCGCCCAAATCCCCACTGTGGGCAGGGCCGCCATCCAGAAGTGGACGGAACGGCTGTTTCTCAGGCCCAGGCCGGGGAACCCCAGCCGCCCCAAGAACGCGTAGTGCCCGGCCAGGAAGTTGTAGGTGACTTCCTCCTGCCCGAAGCGGTAGCCGGCATTTTGTGACTCTTCTTCCGAGGTCTCGCGGATTAGGCTGGAGATCACCAGGGAGCCGTGCAGGGAGGCCAGCAGAGCGCCGCCAAAGACGCCGGCCACCCCCAGCCAGCTAGCAGGGTGCATGAGGATATTGTGCTCCGCCTGGAAAGCCAGCATGAAGTAGAAGGTGCCGGCGATCCCCAGGGGCAAGCCTTCCGAGAAACTGCCCTGGCCGATGGGGTAGACCAAGAGCACTGCCGTAGCCGCCGCCGCCGGAGCGGAAAACGCCACCGCAATCCAGGGACGCATGCCCAAGCGATAGCTCAGCTCCCACTGCCGGCCCAGGTAGCACCACACCCCGATCAGGAAATGGAGCACGATCAGTTGGTAGGGGCCGCCGTTGTAGAGCCATTCATCCAAAGAGGCGGCTTCCCAAATGGGATAAAAGTGCAAGCCGATGGCCGCCGACGTGGGCACCACCGCCGCCGAGATGAGATTGTTCCCCCCTATCAAAGAGCCGATCACCGGCTCGCGGATCCCATCCACATCCACCGGCGGAGCAGCAATAAAAGCGATTACAAAACAAAAGGCAGCCGCCAACAGCGTCGGGATCATCAACACGCCAAACCAGCCGATGTACAGCCGGTTTTCGGTGCTGGTTATCCATTGACAAAAGCCATTCCAACTCCAGAGCTGCCGCGCAGCCGAGGAGCGGCGAACTACAGTACTCATAGGCCAACTCCTAAAGAGACAAAACCATTCTTTGCTTTGTCGGCTTCCTTGAACGGGGCAAAACTCTTCCCGCGCCGACCGCCAAAAGCGTCTCCTTCTTTCAGGCTAGACAGTTTTAGGGACGCCGACAGGGATCCCTAACTTTCGCAACGGGACTGTGAAAAAAATGGATTTGTCGATACAAATCAGCACCGATATGTTGCAACTTGGAGGTCTTTGAGAGCTTCCCGGCGAAGGTCGGTCACTGGCAGTTGATGGCAGCCAAGCTTGAGCAGACGTTTCTTAAGGATAGGTTTAGGAAAGAGGTGCCGTCCGGGACCTGCTTTTTTTCCTCCAGAATCCTAGACAGAGAAAAAATCCTGCAAGCACTTCACCTGCAGGGATCCCGACTGCAAAGCACGGATGGCAGCCGCGGTGGCTTTGGCCCCTGCCAAGGTGGTCACCAGAGGGATCTTGTAAGCCAGGGCAGTGCGGCGGATCTTTTGGCCATCTTGCTGCGCCTCGACACCGGAAGGAGTGTTGATAATGAGCTGAATCTGGTGATTTTTGATGGCGTCGATGACGTGGGGCCGCCCCTCGTGCAGCTTGAGGACTTTATCCACCGGGATCCCGTGCTCGGCCAAAACCTTTTGGGTTCCTTCGGTGGCCAATAGGCGAAAGCCCAGCTCCACAAACTCGCGGGCTACCGGGATGACCGCCTGTTTATCCCGGTCGCTGACGCTGATGAACACCGTCCCCTGGAGAGGCAGATTCTGCCCCGCCGCCAGTTGCGCTTTGGCGTAAGCGCGGCCAAAGTCCGTGTCAATGCCCATCACCTCACCGGTGGAGCGCATCTCCGGCCCCAGCAGCGTGTCGGTGCCGGGAAACTTGTGGAAGGGCAAAACCGCTTCTTTGACGGCAATGTGGGAGGGGATCACCTCCTGGGTAAAGCCCAGCTCGGCTAGGGTTTTGCCGCTCATCACTTGAGCGGCGTAGTCTGCCAGCGGATGGCCGATGGCCTTGCTGACGAAGGGTACGGTGCGAGAGGCGCGCGGGTTGGCCTCCAGGATATAGACTTGACCTTTTTGGACGGCGTATTGCACGTTGATCAGGCCCACCACCTTCAGGGCTTGGGCCAACTTCACCGTCCACTCGCGGATCACCCGCAGCACCTCGGGGCTGAGGGTGCGGCTGGGCAATACACAGGCCGAATCGCCCGAGTGGATCCCGGCCTGCTCGATGTGCTCCAGAATGCCGCCGATGGTTACGGCGCCGGTGCGGTCGGCAATGGCATCCACATCCACCTCCACCGCCTCTTCCAGAAACTGATCCACCAGCACCGGACGATCCGGATCCACCGCCACCGCCAGTTGCATGTAGCGCTGCAAGTCTTGGTCGGAATAGACGATCTCCATAGCCCGTCCCCCCAAGACGTAGCTGGGCCGCACCACCACCGGATAGCCGATGCGGCGGGCAATTTCCAAGCTTTCTTCCACGCTGCGGGCGATGCCGTTGGCCGGCTGGCGAATATCCAACTCCCGCAAGATGCGCTCGAAGCGCCCCCGATCCTCAGCAATGTCGATGGAATCGGGGGAAGTTCCCCAGATGGGAGCCTGGGCTGCCGCCAGCCCCTGCGCCAGCTTGAGCGGGGTTTGGCCGCCAAATTGCACGATCAGGCCGACCGGCTGCTCAGCATCCACCAAGTTCATCACCTCTTCATGGGTGAGCGGCTCGAAATAGAGGCGATCAGCGGTGTCGTAGTCGGTGGAAACGGTTTCCGGGTTGGAGTTGACCATGATCGCTTCGTAACCCAGGCGGCTGAGGGCAAAGGCAGCATGACAACAGCAGTAGTCGAATTCGATCCCCTGGCCGATGCGGTTGGGGCCACCTCCCAAGATCATCACCTTCTCTTTGCGGGCCGGGAAAATCTCCGACTCGCTCTCGTAGGTAGAGTACTGGTAGGGGGTAGCAGCCTCAAATTCGGCGGCGCAGGTATCTACAGTTTTGTAGGTGGGGATCACCCCCAGGCTTTTGCGACGGGCCCGCACCTGATGTTCCGTGGATCCAGTGAGGTGAGCAATTTGTCGGTCGCTGAAGCCCATTTGCTTGAGGTGTCTCAAGTCGTCAGCGCTCAGGGATCCCAGCTCCCGCCCCTTGAGGGCTTGCTCCACCTCCACCAACTCCTGTAGCTTGTCGATAAACCAGGGATCGATGTGGGTGAGTTGGGCAATCTCCTGGGCAGAAAAGCCCATGAGCAGAGCGGTGCGGATGGTGAGCAGGCGGAAGGGGTTGGGGGTGCGCAGGTTGGCCCGCACTTCCTCCGGCTTGGGGAAAACCTCCGGCCTATCGCTGCCAAAACCGGGACGGTCGATTTCCAAAGAGCGCAGGGCCTTCTGGATGGATTCTTGAAAAGTGCGGCCAATGGCCATCGCCTCCCCCACCGATTTCATCTGGGTGGTGAGAACCGGCTCTGCGCCGGGGAATTTTTCAAAAGCAAAGCGAGGGATCTTGGTGACCACATAGTCGATGGTGGGCTCGAAGCTGGCCGGAGTTTTGCGGGTGATGTCGTTGGGGATCTCCGGCAGCGTGTAGCCCACTGCCAATTTGGCGGCAATTTTGGCGATGGGAAAGCCGGTGGCCTTGCTGGCCAAAGCAGAAGAGCGGGAGACCCGCGGGTTCATCTCGATCACCCGCACCTCGCCGTTGGCAGGGTTGACGGCAAATTGCACGTTGGATCCCCCGGTCTCTACGCCAATTTCGCGCATGATGGCGATGGCATAGTCCCGCAGCCGCTGGTATTCCTTGTCGGTGAGGGTTTGGGCCGGGGCCACGGTGATGGAGTCGCCGGTGTGCACCCCCATCGGGTCGATGTTTTCTATGGAGCAGATGATCACCACGTTATCCGCCAGATCCCGCATCACCTCCAGCTCAAACTCCTTCCAGCCGATGACCGATTCTTCCACCAAGATTTGGGAAACGGGGCTGGCCTCCAAGCCGGCAGCGCAGATCTCTTCAAACTCCTCCTGGTTGTAAGCCACCCCACCACCGGTGCCCCCCAGGGTATAGGCCGGGCGGATGATGAGGGGATAGCCGATCTCCTGGGCAATCTGCTTGGCTTCTTCCAGGGTGTGGGCCAGGCCAGAGCGGGGCACGGCCAAGCCAATCCGCTGCATGGCTTGCTTGAAGAGATCCCGGTCTTCGGCTTTTTCAATGGCCTCCCGCTTGGCCCCAATCAACTCCACCCCGTACTGCTCCAGGATCCCTTGCTGGGCCAGTTGCACCGCCACGTTGAGGGCCGTCTGGCCGCCCATGGTGGGCAGCAAAGCATCAGGGCGCTCCCGCTCGATAATTTTGGCCACAAAGTCCACCGTCACCGGCTCGATGTAGGTGCGCTCCGCCATACTGGGATCCGTCATGATGGTGGCGGGGTTAGAGTTGACCAAAACGACCTCATAGCCCTCTTCCCGCAGGGCTTTGCAGGCTTGGGTGCCCGAGTAGTCGAACTCACAGGCTTGGCCAATGACGATCGGCCCCGCTCCAATGAGCAAGATTTTGTGGATATCGGTGCGGCGCGGCATAGGGATCCCAGAGGTGGCAGAGTCAGCCTTCTATTGTAGAGGTCACCTGCAGGTCAAGTTGCTCATCGGGATCCCTCTTTTTTGAGTGTTGCGCTTTCAAAGGCTATGCACAGCAGGCAGAGCTTGGATCCCTGGCAGGCAGGAGTTCTCTGGGGCAACCCGCAAAAGGGCAGCTTCTTCATCAGTATCAATAGACGGGAAAACTTGAACTTTAGATGATATCAATGCTACCGTCGCAGCAAAGCCGCCCAGGGATCTGCCGATCGAGGAAACGCTCTATGGCCACGTTAATTGTTCGCAATGTTGACGAAGCCATTGTCAAAGCTCTCAAACAAAGGGCTAGTCGTCACGGCGTTAGTGCAGAGGCCGAACACCGCAAAATCCTAGAGCAAGTCTTACTCCAGCCTGCGAAACAGTCCTTTGCCGAAGTGCTCAGATCGATACCTAACGTTGGCAACGATTCAGACTTTGAGCGGGTGCAAGATAACACTGCCCATGACGTATTTGCTTGACACTAACGTCATCAGTGAGCTGCGCAAACACAGTCAAGCCAACTCCGGGGTTCAAGAATTTCTTCAAACTGCCATTGAGCAAGAGGCCCGCATCTACATCAGCGTGATCACGCTGGGCGAACTCCGCCGAGGCGTTGAACTCATGCGCCATCGCGGCGATCATCTGCAAGCCAACCTTCTGGAGAGGTGGCTGCAAACGGTTGTCGATGACTATGCCGATCACATTCTTGATTTCACAATTACCGAAGCCCAGGTATGGGGAAGCCTGTGCGTACCTCACTCTCAAAATGCGATTGACAAACAACTGGCTGCTACAGCCTTGGTTTACGGACTTACCCTGGTTACTCGCAATGTCCGTGATTTTGCCGGGACAGGGGTACCTCTCATTAACCCATTTAGACCCTCATAACAAGCCGCGGTAGCGAATAAAGATCAAAACTGCCGCCCAGGATCCCAGCGCCACCTTGATGGCTACCAAAATGTTAAGAATCGGGATCCAACCGCCGCTAAACAGATCCCCCAACTCCCCTCTGGGCAATTCCCAGCCGGCCAGAGCCATCACAGCCACCCCGATAAACGCCACCACCGACAGCTTCTCCCACATCGCAGCCCGCCACCGTTTGTAGATGGCCTCCATCCAGGCGGAAGAGGCGGTGATCGCCACCAAGCCAATGGCTGTCCCTCCTGCCACCCCAGCAGCAAAGCCCCCGCCCGGCGTCAGGTGCCCTCGAATGGCCAGCTCCACCGCAATCAAAGCCGAAATGGTGGCCCCCACTCGCGCCAACACAATCGAGGGAATATCGGTAAATTGAGCTACATTGGCTGTCGGCTGCTCATCCGCCAGCAGATATTGGGCGCCCAAAATTGCCGTAGAAAACACCACCACTTCAAAGACCGTATCGTAGAGGCGGTTGCGCAGAATGAGACCCGTCACCGTGTTGGGCACACCGCTTTCGCTGGCCAGAATCTCCACTGCCTCGACTAAAGCTACGCCCGCTGCGCGATTGGGGGACACGGATCCCGCCTCGCCCACAATGAGCTGTAGGGCTGCCAGCAACACCGCTATCCCATACACCCACTTCATGTCGCCATCACCTCAGCGGCCAGAGCTTGCTGCGCCAAAATGGCCTGCAGGCGGGGCACGCGTGTAACCAGGCGATACTCTGCTGCTTCTCCGGCGGGCTCAAGGGCAATGGTGTGTACCTCCCGGCTGCGAAGAGCAGCCACCAACGCCTCTGAACTCCCATAGGCGGTCAACTCCAAGCGCATGTGATACCGCTGTAGCCCTTGGCGCATCTGCTGTAACAACTGCCGTGCTGCTGAGGTACTGGCCTCCAGCACAGGGCTGCCTTCGAGAACACCCAGGCGCATGCTCAGCGAAGAGCGCACCGCAATGGCGTAGAGGGTAATGGAAAGCATAGTGCCCACCAGCGCCTCGGTCAGAGCCACATCCGCCGCCCCAAACAGCGCATAGATCAGGGCGGCAATCGTCCCCAGGATCCCTCGCATTACCAAGGCGTGGTAGGGATTGGTCTGAGTCACCACCAAGCTTGCCGTCAGGGGCAGGAGTAACGCCATCACCAGCAACAGGGTCTCTTCCATCCTGCCCTCCTATAGGGACTTGCGCTGCGAGCAAAACGCCAGCACATAGCCCAGAATGGTATTCCAAATAGCCAGGGAGATCAGTGCCAACACCAACAGGGGCCATTCCCGTGGGATCCGCAACAGCAGCCCCAGCACGATGCTCATCGAGCCCAGGGTGTCCGACACCGAAAGGCCGTGCAGCTTAAATAAAATCGAGCGATCCCCAAGGAGCGGCGCCGTTCCCCACAGCCAAAACAGCACACCAATCCCAAACAACAGATAGCTCAGACCTTCCACCCAGACTTCCATACCTACCCCCAGGGCCTTTCTAAAGCATTTCCAGCCGTTTCAGTACATGGGCCAAGAGCATTAAGGCCGCATTGCCCACCGACAAAATCAAAACCCCCACAATCCCGATCATCCAATCATCCCGCACCACCGACACCACCAAAATCAGGATGGCCGTCTTTGTGGCCAAGCTGGCAAAGGCGAGCATCGTCTGCCAAATATCTTCCTTCAGCCAAGCGGCATACAGGGGCAAGCACAGCGTTAGGGTCAGGAGAAACAGCAGTAGGTTCACACGTCCTCCCGCGGCTTGAGCACATGGACTTCATAAGTGCCTTGGGCATTGCAATTGAGCACGATGGTTTTGGGCGTGAAGGTAATTAAAAAGATATCCAGAAACACCAGCCCTGCTGAACGGTTGGGCAGGGTTTGTTTGTATACAACTTCCTCAACAGTGTGGGGCTTGAGGATCATCTCGAAGGCTTCCCAGTAGGCTCTTGGGATGGCGAGAAGAATTTCCTGGAGCACTCGCCCCCAATCCCGCCATTGCACCGGTGCGGAAGCCTGGCGCGGCAGCAGCAACGTTGCCGCCACCCCGATGGCCACATTGTCCCAGCTCAGATTGCCCGTCAGCAGAAACCAAATCAAGAGGCGCAGGCCGATCTCCAATAGACCCAACTCAGGGTAGCGTCCCATAGTTCCCCACAGCTAACAGAGCCCAAACCAGCACCAACACTATGCTCAAGCCGCCCACCACTGCTTCCAGCCCTTCGTTCACCGACCCTCCCTTCAAAGGGATCCGCTCCCAAAACCAGCCTAGGGGGATCCCAACGCCCAAACTGAGGAGCGCCTTGAGAAGATTGTCAGCGCCATAGGCCGCCGGTAGCCAGCCCCAGAGCAAGCCCCCACCCCAAAGCACCAGTGCCACTTTATCTTGCCAAGGAGTTGCAGAGGTGGTTGCCCCCTTCATGGGAGAAACAGGTGCCCGCAGCACTCGCACGCCTAAACAAGTGGTGCCGACGGTAACCCCCACCAGCAGCCACTCGTGCCAGGGATCCAGAGCAGATAAGCTGAGGGCCTTGGCTGCATACCCCAAACTGCCGGGTACCCCTGCCAGGGAAGCCGTCCCCAAGAGCAGCATCGGCCAACGCCAGGGATGGGTCACGCTTGTTCCAACAAACAGCAAGGGCTTTGCCAACCCATGGGCAAGACCGTACAAACCTGCCCATTGAGGGGCAGCAATCACAAATCCCATCTGCGATACCGAGCTCCAGGCGAGAAGGTGCTGGGGCGTGCTCGCCATCAGGGCCAGTAGGATCCCGAAAACGGCTGAACCAGCGCTCAAGTAGGGCAACCCCTGGGCCAAGACCGGCGAAGCCTCGCTGCAGCGCACCAAAGCCATGGCTCCTGCTTTGGTCGTAAAACCGCTGAGCACCGCCGCAACAACGGGATCCGCGGTAACGTAGGTGAGGGGCAGCCACAGGCCGGCAACGAAGATCGCCCCCTTGGCCAAAAGACCCACAGCAATCAGCGCCAAGGCCGTGGGGTCGGCCATAGCCAAACTGCTCATCGCCAGGGATCCCGTGCGCACATAGACCAGGATTGCGCCCATCAGGTAGAAGAGCATGGCCACATTGCTCATGAAAAGGTAGCGCAGCCCCACCCAGAGCTGGCGATCGCGGTGCGGAGCATTTTCTTCCACTGTGGGTTGGCCCTCAGCCCGCCGCCCGTAGGTCAGCAGCAAAAACACGCCGATGCTGAGCACCTCCAGGGAAACGTAGACGCTGATCAGGTCGGCACTGATGACGACAGCATTGGCGCTACCGTGGACGATCAGCAACTGCATGGCCAGAAAGCGGCTGCCCGCAAAGCGTCTATCCAAATACAGGGCCACTCCTAGCGTGACCAGGCCGTGGGCCAAGAGCATCGCTGCTCCATTGGCATCGATCCGCAGCGTCACCCCGAAGTGATCCAAAAGCTGCAGCTCCAGGGGTGTGGCGGTTGTGCCGGGCAAGCCCCCCTGCTGCACCGCATAGGCCACCGTCAGCGCGGCCATCCCCACCAAGCTGGGACGGGTCAGGGCCGGCATCAAGTAGGTTGTGAAGGCCAGCAGAAAGGGCAATGCCACCCACACCAGCGTCAGCTCAGTCATCGGTAGAAGTGCTCTGCGCCCCTGACGCGAGTGCCTGTTCGATGCTCTCGACTTCGAGGGTGGGATGATTGCGGGACAGCTTCATCACCCCCACCAACATCAAGGCTTGTACCGATAGGCCAATGACGATGGCCGTGAGGATGATCCCCTGAGGCACCGGGTCGGCATAGTCCAGCTCGCGCCAGGGTTTGTAGATGGGGGTGAACACACCGCTCCGGGCTGCCCAGATCACGAAGAAGGCGATGACCCCGGTGCTCATGACATCCATAGACAGGATCTTCATAATGAGGTTGCGCTTAACCACGACTCCCCAGAAGCCAAGGAAGATCGTGAGGATGACGGCGGCATTTAACATAGACACCTCGCTTGCTGCGCTCGAGCTATCTGGTCGCTCAGTCGTTCTAAGGCTACGCCCGCTACGTGACCAGTATCCAGCTTCCGCAGCCGCGGCAGCCAGATAGCCTGTGGCCGGCTGCAACGCTGCCGGGATCCCCATCTCCCCAGCAAGACCGGGATCCCGAATTCGAAAGAGCTGCAGCTCCCAATGGGCAACTTGCTGCGACTTCTTGCCAGCTCTGGAGCTTGGTGGGATCCTGGTCATACACCTCTCATGCCAAGGTCGGAATTCATGGCTGCTGTTCGCAGTTTAAGTTGTAATTTAATGGCCTTGGCGGAACCGACTTCTGGATGCTGAAGAAAGGTGTTGGAGAAGGGGGTTTAAAAGCCGTGATGCTGCCGGTGGCGGAAGCAGAAGCCCTGATTTTGCAGGCGGTTCAGCCGCTGGGCCCAGAGTGGGTGGAGCTGGGATCCGCCCAAGGCCGCGTTCTCAGCCAAACTGTGTATAGCCCCCAGGATTTTCCGGCCCATCCCACCTCCAGTATGGATGGCTATGCCGTGCGCCATGAAGATGTGCAAGCGGGGATCCCTTGTGAGCTGCAGGTGATTGAGACTCTCCCCGCCGGAAAGGCACCCACCCGAGAGCTCCAGCCTGGACAAGCGGTGCGTCTCTACACCGGCTCCCTCTTGCCCAGCGGTGCGGACACCGTGGTGATGCAGGAATACACGCAGCAACCTTCGCCAGGAACCGTTCGCCTCTTGCAGCGTCCGCAGCGGGGCCAATTTGTCCGGCCTCAGGGAGACTTTGCCCGCCAGGGGGATCCCCTCCTGCCGGCAGGGCAGGCTTTGGGCGGAGCGGAGTTGGCCGTTTTGGCCGCCATCCGACAGGCGATGGTGCCGGTGTTTCGTCAGCCCCGGGTAGCCCTGTTCTCGACAGGGGATGAGCTAGTGCCCATCCAGCAGGTGCCGGAGCCGGGGCAGGTTGTGGATTCCAACCAGTACGGCCTGGCGGCTCTGGTCAAGGCAGCGGGTGGGATCCCGATCCAGTTGGGCATCGTGCCGGATCGGCTCCAGGTGTTGCGGCAGGTCGTCCAGCAGGCCCTGGCCTCCGCCGATGGGGTGATCTCTTCCGGAGGGGTATCGGTGGGGGATTTTGACCTGGTGGAAAAGGTGCTGGAGGAGTTGGGAGGCGAGATTTTCATCCGCAGCGTGGCCATCAAGCCGGGCAAACCCCTGACGGTGGCTCGTTTTCCCAATCCCCACGGCCCCCCCAAGCTCTACTTTGGCCTGCCGGGCAACCCTGCCTCTGCCCTGGTGACCTTCTGGCGCTTTTTGCACCCGGCCCTGCGAAAAATGGGCGGATCCCTGCCCCCCTACTGGCAGATCCTCTCCGCCTTCAGCCCGGTGGATCTGCATGCCGACGGTCAGCGGGAACACTATCTCTGGGGACGGCTGCAGGTCAGGCCTGAGGGGATCCAATTTCAGCCCGCCGCCAACCTCAATTCCGGCAATCTCATCAGTCTGGCCGGCTGTAATGCCTTGGCTGTGCTGCCAGTAGGGACAACCCAGATCCCTGCTGGTTCGCCCGTTCAGGTGCTGCAACTGCCCTGAAGATCCCTAGCCCTCCTCTCGCTGCTGCTGGAATAGCCGCCATAGTCAATCCAAATAACAATGAGACGCTAGCCAGTACAACAGTTCCGTCTGCAACAGCGGACCGCAGGCCTTATCACTTCATCCACAGAAGTTCCTCTATCAGCATGCATCCTTGCCCTCTTGAGAGCACTAAAGTCACCCTCAATCTCATTCAAGTCTGGCGAGGGCCTCAGCAAAAAACCACCTCCTGCCCTGCCGCTTTCATCAAATCCTTTATCCTTCCCTTCCGTTCGCCGAGCAGGCCCTAGGCCTTTGAATCGGCCCATTGCCCAGAGTCAATACAGATGTCCTCTCCAAACTCGGCATTTAGGGTCCCTCAAATTCTTCCGCATTCGAGCTACTTGAAAAAGCGTCGGGGCTATCAAACCCCCTCTCTCCTTCCTCCTACCGGCTACTCAGCTCTCTCTCTTCCCATAAACTTTCTCCCCTCTCTTTGGCCAAGCATAAAACAGGTGCGTATCTCCCCAAACCCTGTCTCGTCATTCTCTCATCATTCGCGTCAGCGGTGCAGAGCCCATTGTAAGCTAAACTCTCACTTCCATACTTCTGAACCAACTCCCTCAAGACCCTAGAGTCGTTGATTCTCTCTTGGATTCTCTCTTGCCAATCCCGCTCTCGGTGCCTTAACTCTTTTTTTTCGCGTTGTTTTCATCTTCCTAAGAGCATAGTAAATAGCGCTGGGATGGACGCCAAACCTCTGGGCTCTATCCTTCAGTCGAGCTTCTGGGTACTGTTCTACGTCTTGCTGCAGAGCGACCAAGTCTATCTTTCGCTTCCGAGTCTTGACTTTTGTCGGCCTCAGGTCTTCTCGGTTCAGCCAGCGATAAACCGTTGCACGACTGACTTTGTACATCTGTGCAGCTGCAGTGGGGCTGCCCCCTTCCTGGACATACCCTACGACTCTCTCTCTCAGGTCTAAGCTATAGGTCATGAAGCTTCCTCCTGAGGTCTACCCCCACGTCATCTTGCCTTTAACACCGTCTCATTGTCAACTGAATTGACTACAACTACACAGACCTGCTTTGTGGTCATTTCAAATGGCACCTGTCTTGCCTTTTGTCTGCCGTCGTCGAGAGAGGGGGCAGCGGCACAGAGGACTAGGAAGGAGGGGGGAGACCGTCTCGAACAGACCTAGAGTAGGCCTGCTGCACCGCCTGGTAGCGCCGTTTGAACGCCTGCTGCTGCACCTTGTGATCCACAATGGGATCCGGATAGCCACAGCTTCGCCGTTCCCGCAAAGCCCAGGCTCCCTTGGGGTCATCTCCCACCCACAGCAGAGCCGGCGTATCCAGCCGTGCCAGCTCCGGCAGATAGCGACGGATGTACTCTCCTTCCGGGTCATAGCGGGCTGCTTGCGTGGCCGGGTTGAAGATGCGCAGGGGCTTGGGATCCGTGCCCACACTGGCGCTCCACTGCCAACCGCCGTTATTGGCCGCCAGATCCCCATCCACTAGCTTTTGCATAAAGTAGCGTTCCCCCCAGCGCCAATCGATAAGCAGATCCTTGGTCAGGAAGCTGGCCACAATCATGCGGCAGCGGTTGTGCATCCAGCCGGTTTCGTTCAGTTGGCGCATGGCCGCATCCACGATGGGGTAGCCCGTCTGACCGGTGCACCAGGCCTGAAACCAGTCCTGCCGATTGTCCCACTCCAGGGCGTCGAAGGCTCGTCGATAGGCTCCGGTTTCCACGTGGGGCCAGTGGGCCAAGACATGCTTGTAAAACTCTCGCCAGCACAGCTCCTGCCGCCAAGTTTGCAAGCTGCTTTCGGCCTCTTGGCTGCGCACCTCGGCTTCCACCTCCCGCGTGGCTTGCCACACCTGGCGAATGCCGATCGTTCCCCAGCACAAGTGGGGGCTCAGTAGAGAAGTGCCCGGCTCAGCCGGGAAGTTGCGGGCTCGCTCGTAGTCCAAAATGCGCAAACCCTGACAAAAGTCTTCCAAAAGGGCTTGAGCCGCTGCTTCCCCCGCTGCTGGGATCCGCTGGTCGCAGACAAAGCCCAAATCTGCCAAAGTCGGTAGAGGCTGCGCCTTCAGACCGGACACCGGTTGTAGCCCTTTGGGAATCGGGTAGGGATCCCGCTTGGACAAGCTCGCCCACCTGCGCCAGAAGGGAGTGAAGACCGAATAGGGCTCCCCCGCCTGGGTCAACACTTCCCCCGGCCCGTGCAGCAGCATATCTTGGTAGGAGAAGGACTGGATCCCGGCTGCGGCCAAACTGGCCTGCACTCGACTCTCTTGCTGTAGGGCGAACGGCTCCCCATCGGCATTCCAAAACACGGCCCTGGCTCCCAGGTCTGTGGCCAAGCACCGCAACTCCACCGAGGGATCCCCCAGCCGCCAGATCAGTGGGATCCCCATCTGGGCGTAGCGCTCTTGGAGCTCTTGCAGAGCCTGAAGCAAAAAGGCCACCCTAGCTGGGGCCATGTCCGACCGTCTCAGCATCTGCGGGTCGAAAATGAAGACAGGCACCACCTGGGAGCTGCGCTGGGCTGCCTCATGCAGGGCTGTGTTGTCCCCTAACCGCAGATCGCGACGATGCCAAAGCAAAACGGGGGAAGTCATAGGCTGCCAAGCAATGGGATCCCATCTTGGCTGGTTTCCACCGCCTCTTTCAACTCACCCCCCCCAAGGCTGGGAGCCGGGGCGGCCAGAAGCTACATTCTAAAGAACCTTGAAGAACCCTATCAAAGCTCTAGACTGTCGAACACCCGACTGGGACAATAGCGGCAGCGCTCCTCTGGCTTTTGCTGGCCATCGCTGTATCCCATCGCGTAAGCTGTATCCCCCAACATCACCACCAGCTGAGTCAGCTTCAGCGAGAGCAACGGGTCAAGCGGCTCCGTCACATTCAGCATGAACTGCTCAATGGAGCGCCGCAGCGCCTCTGGCGTCTTGATCATCACGTCTCCATCCATCCATCGATGGCTTTAGGTATACATACTCAAGGCAAGATGGACATGGACTCAGGATAAAGGTGGAAGGAAGAGATGCTCGTAGCATTGGCTACTGTTCTTGGGATCGAGCCGGCAAGGGCTGAGCTCCACACCAGCCAGAGCAGGCTTGCGGATGATGTTAGCCTAGGTATCCAAAAATGGCGACAGCGCGACGGGTGGCACGGGTAGCAGAGCTGATCAAACGAGAGGTCAGCCAAATCCTGCTCTCGGAGATCAAAGATGACCGGGTCGGGGCAGGGATGGTCAGCATTGTGGATGTCGAGGTTTCCAATGACCTGCAAAATGCTCGCATCTTCGTCAGCATTTATGGGGATGAGACAGCTCAACACCGGGCCATGGAAGGGTTAGCGGCGGCCACACCCTTTGTGCGGCGGGAAATCGGCCAGCGCCTCAGCCTGCGACGGGTGCCAACGGTGGTGTTTTTGCAGGATCGCTCTTTGGAGCGGGGATCCCGCGTTTTGGCTCTGCTTAACCAACTGAGACAGACCTCTGAGGCCCAGGAACCGGAGGGATCCCAAGCTGGGGTTGAGGACACCGCCGAGGGCGAAGAAAACGAATCGAGCGGCGAATAGTTGCACCATTTCGAGGGATCCGCGCTGGAGCTCAGCCTGCTTTGCACGAGAGAGCAAAGGATCTGCCTTGATGGCCACTAGATAGAGGGGCCTTTGCTTTGCAGCAATGCGGACAACATGAAAGAAAGATTTTTTACCGTTCGTGTCGCGTAAGCGGGCCCTGAAGTTTTTGGATTTGTTAGGCTTAAGGGAGCTATACAGCCCTTCCCCCGATCGTCTATCCGTACAGGACTCCATGTCTGCGGCACGCTTGCGCAAACCAGAGCGCTCTGCTCCAATGGGCAGCGGCGTTGTTATGGTCAACCTGCGAAAGGGCTGTAAGGTTGCTGTCCATGCCTTTCCTGCCTTTTCATGGATGTTCAAAGCCCACTGCAACCGGATCCCTCTCTAGGGGGTGCTACTCCACTCCAAGCTCTGCAGGCCCTAAACCAGAGTGTTACCGAAGCTTTGGTTTCCTGCTTGAAAGGGCAACCCCAACAGGCCACTCAGCACCTTTTGCTGGCTCTGCCGCAGCTCATGGCGGCTCTGGGGGCCTTGAGGCAAAAATCTTCCCTTCGCGTAAGCGGGCCGGAGGTCTTGGACGAGCCTGCAGGCTGCCCTTCAGAAGCCCAGCCCAAGCGCATCCTTCACATCGAAGGCAACCGCGTGGAAGTGTGGGTGGATAACCAAATTCGCAGCAGTTGGAGCATTTGGTCGGTGGGAGATCTCAAGGAAGTCTGTCGGCTGGCAGAAGAGTTCGACTGTGGCCTCAGCTATTCTCTAGGAGGAAACTCAGAGTCTCAGTCGGAGATGCTGCTGTTGCCCTCCAATTCTGCTGATTTGTCCGACCGGCTCTCCAACCCCGTTCACGTAAGCGGGCCGGAGGCCCCAGGCTCTGCCGCCTAGCACCCCCAGCTTCGGTTGCTGCTTTTGCTGTTCAAATCCCCATGGCAGAACCCCAACGGCTACAGAAGCTCTTGGCTCAGCAGGGATTGGCCTCGCGTCGCCAGGTGGAAGCCTGGATCCTGGCCGGGCGCGTTCGGGTCAATGGGAAGGTGGTCACTGAGCTGGGCTCCAAAGCCGACCCAGAGCGGGATTGCATCGAGGTGAATGGGCAAGTGATCCCTTTGGCCAAGGATCCGGCGCGCTATGTTTTGCTCCTGCACAAGCCAGTGGGGGTTTTGTCAACCTGTGCAGATCCTTGGGGACGCAAGACGGTGCTGGATCTGCTCCCCCCATCTTGGAAACGGCAAACCCGCCTCTACCCGGTGGGCCGGCTGGATGCGGACAGCAGTGGCGCTTTGCTGCTCACCAATGATGGCGACTTGACCTTGAAGCTGACCCATCCGCGCTATCATCTGCCCAAAACCTACCGGGTACAGGTACAAGGGCATCCGAGTCAGGCCACTCTGCAACATTGGCGAGACGGAGTAGACTTAGAGGGGTACACCACTCTGCCGGCGGAGGTGGAGTTTTGTCCTGCCCCGGATTTCCGGCAAAGGGAGCATCCCAATTGCTCCTGGCTGAGGGTGGTGTTGTTTGAGGGACGCAACCGGCAAATTCGGCGGGTGGCGGAGCGTCTTGGGCATCCGGTGCTCAGCTTACATCGGGAGGCCATTGGCCCACTGGGCTTGGGCAACCTGAAAGCAGGCCAGTTCCGCCAGTTGGATCCCCATGAGCTCCAAGCTTTGCTGGCCCCTCTCACCGGGCACAGCAGCTCATCCTCGCTCGGGAAGCGCCCTCTAAGGCCTCCGGCCCGCTCACGCGATTAGCTCGTCAGAGCCTCTAACTGAGTGCAAACTCTCACAGTAGCCTCCTTTCTTCCGCAGGTGGCCAAATGATGCAAGAGCCAGCACACTCTTTAGAAGCCCTGGGATCCCTGTTGCGGCAAACACGGGAGGCACGGGGACTGACGTTGACAGAAGTAGCCAACGATACTTTCATTCGCTGCCAATATCTGCAGGCGCTGGAGGAAGCTGACTTGAGCCGGTTACCGGAGCCGGTGTATGTGCAAGGGTTTCTCAAGCGCTATGCCGACTATTTGGGGTTGGATGGCGAAACCCTCTCTCGGCGTGCCTCTCCGCTTTTATCGGCCAAAACCCCCCGCGCGCCAGCTCCTCTTGCTGTTGTCGGCCAGCAACCTGCCTTTGCCCTGCGCCCTCTCCACCTTTGGGCCGCTTATGTGGTGCTGATTGTGCTGACGGTGGGGGGATTATCGGCTCTTTTGGAGGGCACAGGCAATCCTTTTGGGCGTTGGCTGGTGAGCCTGCCAACAGTTGGCCGGGAAGGCTCCGGCCAGCAACCGCCTGCTGCCAACTCCCCGGATCCTACTCTGTCGGCAGCTCAGCCCACGGCCCGCCAACTGTTTCCCACCCTCGACCAATGGACGCGCATTCAGGGCGTCTTCCCCGAGGTCTTGGAAGCTCACTCAGGGGGGGCGGGGCGCAAGCCGGTGCGTCTGGATATTCGCGTTGTGGAGCGCCCTTCCTGGTTGCGGGTCATCGCCGATGGGCAAACGGTTTTTGAGGCCACCTTACAGCCAGGGGCCGAGTTGAATTGGGAAGCGGAGCAGTCAATCGTGTTGCGTACCGGCAATGCGGGCGGTGTGTTGGTGACCTTTAACGACCGGGAGCTTGGAGTGATGGGCCGATTTGGGGAAGTGAAAGAGCTGATGTTCGAGCCGGGGTTGGATATTCAGTCGCTGCAGTAGGAACCCAGCCAAATGATCATCCCGTTGCGCTTGGCATTATCGGCGGCAGCGCAGGAGCAATCTCCCACCCCTGGGAGCGGAGCTGCTGCAGCAGGTGTCGGACTTTGTCTATGTCTTTATCGCCGGGGTGGCGTTCCACACCACTGGAGAGGTCGATGCCGCTTGGCTGAAGGTGGCTGAGTGCCTGCAGAACATTGTCCGGGTTCAGACCACCGGCCAGTAGCCAAGGCAAGGGCAGAGCCCGCTCACGCGAAAGGCGAGCAAGTTCTGGCCAATTCAGGGTTCGCCCCGTTCCCCCCGCCTGTTGGGGGTGATAGGCATCCAAAAGCAGCACCTCCACACAGTCTCGGTAGAGATGGGCTACTTCCAGATCCGCCGGCTGGCGAATGCGCAGGGCTTTGATGCGGCGGATCCCGGGAAGCCATTTCCCCAATTGCTGACAATCCTGCGGGGATTCTTGGCCATGCAACTGGACAGCCGTGAGGCCCACCGTTTCCACCCAGGCGGCGATGGCGCGGGGATCCTGATCCAGGAAGACCCCTACTTTTTCCACGTGGTCGGGCAGGGATCCCACCCAACGAGCCATTTCCGAGAGGGGCAAATAGCGGGGGGTATTGGGCACCGCGATGAACCCAAGGGCACTCACCCCCAGCGCGGCGATGGCCTCCGCCTGATCCTGACGGGTGATGCCGCAGATTTTGACAAACAACCGGCCCATTGGGAGCACCACCAAAACAATTGGCTGCTGGTTCTTGGATGGTTCTGAGAGCGCTGATACATCTACTTTTGTTCAGGGCGCATTTGCAAGGGATCCGGCTGTTCCGGGTGAAGCTTGTTGATCCGGCGCACCATTTGCCATAGCCGTCCAAAGTTGCGCTGGTTGAAGTGCATCACCAGCCGTGGCAGATGGGCAATATCTTCCTCGGCTTCCTCCGGCAAGGCCCTAGTTTGCTCGATCCGGCCCGAATCGAGAATATCGGCAAACTCTTCGTTTAAGATGTCTAGGGCTTCCGGTGAGAGTCTGGTGTTCAAGCGCAAAACCAGGAGCTCCCGCACGTAGCGATTGCTGTGAAAGACGCGATAAAAATCGACAATCTGCTGACAGGCATCTCCCACATCGTCGGTTAGGGTGTAGAGGAAGAGATCTTCTGGGCTGATCAAGCCGCGACCAAGCAGGTGCTCCCGCACGTATTCGTCCCATTCTTTCCAGTAGCAGCCACCTGTTCTGTCCACCAGCACCAAGGGCATGAGCTTGGTTTTGCCGGTTTGCATCAGGGTTAGGCATTCAAAGGCTTCATCCTGAGTGCCGAAACCGCCGGGAAAAAGCACCAGCGCGTCGGTTTCTTTAACAAAAAAGAGCTTGCGGGAAAAGAAATACTTGAAGTTGATGACCCGATCGCTGGCAGCAATGACGGGATTGGCCATTTGCTCGAAGGGAAGCTGGATATTGAGCCCAAAAGAGTTTTCCAGCCCTGCCCCTCGGTTGCCGGCTTCCATAATGCCGCCGCCGCCCCCCGTCATCACCATGAACCCCCGTTGACTGATGCAGTAGGCGAACAACTGGGCCTGGCGATATTCGGGACTTTCTGGCCCTAGCCGTGCCGACCCGAAAACGGTGATCTTGCGTTGATGAGCATAGTTTTGGAAGGCGGCAAACCCCTGCTCCAGATCCTCAAGAGTGGCCGCCAAGATCTTGGCATCCAAACGGCTCAGCTCTAGGGATCCCATGCGCTGCAGCGACTGCACAATACGCAGCCAGGCTGTCCGGTTGGGGTGATGCTCCAACTGCTTTAGGCGAGTCTCAGCGTTGGAAAAAACCTCTCGCAGAAGGGAAGAAACGGAATCGGTCAAGCTGGGATCCTAAAGTTCTCTGGAATTACTTTAATCAGTTCTCGGCACAAAATGGCAGCTGGGTTCTAATCCAGAACCCAAAAGTTACACTCTGAAACACCCAAGGCATAGCCCTCAGGCTTCGGCAGGTGTGTCGAAGTGCTTTTCCAGGATCGTGGTTAGAGTTGCCTTGGGTACGGCGCCAACCACCACATCCACTTTCTGGCCGCCCTTGAACAACATCAGGGTGGGAATGCTGCGAATGCCGTACTGGCTGGCAGTTTGAGGGTTCTCGTCGGTGTTGATTTTTACAACCTTAACTTTGCCAACATACTGCTCAGCTATCTCCTGAACCACAGGAGCCACCATCCGACAGGGGCCACACCAAGGTGCCCAAAAATCAACCAGAACTGGAATATCGCTGCGCAGCACCTCTGCCTCAAAGGTGGCATCAGCGATATCTATTGCTGCAGACATGCCTGGATAACTCCTGAAACAACACCTGTCACGGTCTCTGATCTTAGCACAGCCCCCAGGCTGCTGGTGACCTCAGCCTGTTCCATTGCTACTACACGGAGCGTTCGCCAAAGGAACTGTCCCTTGGGATCCCGGCCTGAGACCTTCGCTCAGCCAACCGCAGCGCTAGGCAGTTTGGGGACGGCACCGAAAGCATCTGAGCCGTGCTGAAGCAGGCTTCTACGGCATCCATCAAAAGATTTGTCTTGGCAAGGTTCCCGGGATAGTTGAGTGCGTCATGACCAGGCTGCTCCTATCCTATATGGTCACTTTGATTCAAACTAGGACACTGCACCCACACCTAAAACCTTGGTCGCGTCAGCGTTGCGGAGCAATAATGCAAAGGGCTAGAAAGCTTTTCAAGGACTCCGTCCCGCTGGCGCGATCAGTAGCCTAGGCGTCTCACCCTAACCTGAAACGACTGTAGTCATTTTAACGAGGAATGAAACTGTTCCATTGGAAGAGGGGTTGAGGATAGTTGTGGAAGCGACGCGGAGTAGTTGGGAAGTGTCTCAGCCTAACTTGAAATGACCATGATCAAGGCATAAACCTTTGTCTAGGTGGTCATGTATGGAACTCCCTTTGAATAAAAGCCAATCTATACCAACCGATCCGGCCAGCTTGGCCTTGGCGAGCTGGGATCCCTCAGACGGCCTTCAGACAAACACCATCGGCTTATGACGGATTTTCTCGAAAGCAGCCGCATCAAAACGGTAGAGGGTTGCCGGTCTGCCTGTTCCTTGGGAACTTTTCTGGCCGGTATCTTGCAAGATACCCAGTTTCAGTAGGCGGGCGCGAAAATTGGAGTAGTCGGAGAACCCCTCGCCCAAAACGGTGCCGTAGAGCTGATAGACCTCCCCTAGCGTGAAGGTGGCGGGCAAAATGTCAAAGGCAATCGGGCTGTACTCCAACTTGGCGCAGAGGCGACGGCGGGCATAGCGGCAAATCTCTTCGTGGTCAAAGGCCAAAGGGGGAATCTGGTCGGCGGGATACCAGGCAATGCCCTCCACTCCGTCTGCCAGCAATTCAGCATCCTGGAACCGCACCAGGGCAAAGTAGCTGACCGACAGGTAGCGCACCCCATAGCCATCCTCGGCCTCACGGGGATCCCGTTCCGGCCCCCCAAAGGTGTAGAGCTGCTCCAGATAGAGGTTCCTAACACGAATCTTCTCGGCCAAGATGCGATAAGCCGCTGCTTCCAAGGATTCTGAGCGCCGCACCAGCGTTCCCGGCAGAGCCCAGCAACCGCGGAAGGGATCCTCCCGCCGCCGCACCAGCAGCACCAGGAGGCGATTCTGCTCAGTGTCGATGGAGAAAATGACCGCATCCACGCCCACCCGGAACTCCGCCAAGGCGATCCGGTTCTCCGATGGGCCTGCCACGATGCGGGATCCCTGCATAGCTTGGCATCGAATCCTCCACCAACAGCCTACCCAGTTTGTCGCTCCAGAGGGAGCCGCCGGCATGAACCACCGTCTTGCCAGTCTAAGCCCTATCTGGGGCGAAGGCTTTCGTGTCGCGGGGAAGATGGGTTGCTAAAGGTGTGCAAAAGAACCCCGACTCAGGCAACACTTTTACTTTTTGCGCGATTTGGCTCTTTTTCAGCCACGGAGGACCCCTCAGCGAGGGGGAACAGCCGACCTTGCCCAACAGCAATGTGAACCCGCGCGCCCACAGGCAGGGCTTCCCGGGCTAGGGCGTGCAATTCTTTGCCGGCTGCTGTGATCAGGGAATAGCGGTACTCTCGCCCCAAAAACTGTCGATCCCGAATGACAATGCCGCCCTGAGGATCAGGATGCAAATGCAACTCCTCCTGTCGAACCATCAACTCTGCGCAGCGCAAGCTGGGGTCGGGCTGATCCCTCAAAGCCTGGAATGGGATGTGCAGCAGCTCTTCAGCCTGCCAACCCAACTCCCGCCGCTCACAGCGCAGAAAGTTGGCCTGGGTAATAAACTCTGCCACGAAGCGAGTAGCCGGCTCCCGGTAAACCTCCTCCGGGGATCCCCATTGCTCAATACGGCCTTCCCGCATCACCGCCACCCAGTCGGAGAGGCAGAGAGCCTCCTCTTGGTCGTGGGTGACAAAAATGGCCGAGGTCTGGGTTTGCTTGAGGATTTTGCGGATTTCTTCCCGCAGGTAGTAGCGCACCTGCACATCCAAATTGCTCAGCGGCTCATCCAACAGGATCAAGCTAGGCCTGGGGGCCAAAGCCCGCGCCAAAGCCACCCGCTGCTGCTGCCCGCCCGAAAGCTCGTGGGGATAACGATGGGTGTAGTCTTCCAGGCCCACCAACCGCAACACCTCGTAAGCGCGTTCCCGCGCCTGTTGGGCAGCGCCTCGCAACTCAGCTCGCAACTCAGTTGAGGAGGAGCGATTGCCACCCCCTGCCGCCGACGCAAACGGGGTAGTGGGTCGGAGGCCAAACATCACATTGGCCAACACGTTCAAGTGGGGAAACAGGGCAAAATCCTGAAACACCAGCCCCACTCCCCGTCGCTCCGGTGGGATCCACTGCCCCTCCCCAGCCACAACCTGCCCCCCCAGCAGGATCCGCCCGCTATCCGGCTGCTCAAATCCGGCAATGGTGCGCAATAAGGTGGTTTTCCCACAACCTGATGGGCCCACAATGCTGAGGATGTCTCCTTGGGGCAGGCGAAACTCGACTTCCCGCAAAACCAACTGCCGCTGGCCGGGAAACCCCTTGCTGATGCCCTCAAGCTGAAGGATGTAGGAGGGATCCTCCCGCGCGGCAGTGGGGCTTGGAGAAAACAAAGACTCAGCCATGACGGTTGTTGTTGCAAAAGATTTTCACCATTTTTACCACACTACCATACTCCCAGACCCCACCTAGCCGGATCGAGGTTCAACAGCCAGCGGACGGATCTTGAGCAGGACAGGCTGAGGTCTCTGCGCCCTACCCTGATTCCAAGGGAAGCGATGGAAAATCAGTGTTACACTTAGTTAAGGAAGTTTCTCAGGTTGGGTGGCGCTTGCTTGTGTGGCGCACGCCAGAGGCTTGTTGTAAATGGGTTTTGAGACAAAGTTTCCCGAACGTGCTCTGATTACAGGGGCCAGTCGAGGGATCGGCAGAGCGGTAGCCCTAGCCCTAGCCCGACAAGGGATAGCGGTGGCTCTGGTGGCCCGCTCCCAACCTGATCTGCTAGCGGTGCAGGCCCAAATCCAAGACCAGGGGGGTAAGGCAGCGGTTTTTCCCATGGACTTGGCCGACTTAGCAGCTCTGCCCCAGCAGTTGCAGGCTCTCCTGGATCGATTTGGCGTCTGCGATGTCTTGGTCAATAATGCGGGCATGGCCCACGTTGGCCCTTTGGCCACCTTACCTTTGTCGGATTGGCAGCGAGTGATCGACTTGAACTTGACGGCAGCTTTTCTGTGTGCCCAAGCCGTACTTCCCGGAATGCGCCGGCAGCGCTGCGGCACGATTGTCAACGTCATCTCGATTGCGGGCAAGCGAGCTTTTCCCAACTGGGGAGCTTACTGTGCCAGCAAGTTCGGCCTAATGGGCTTTTCTCAAGCTTTGGCCGAAGAGGAACGACAGCATGGCATTCGGGTCACCAGCCTGTGCCCTGGTGCCGTGGACACGTCCCTCTGGGATACGGGCACGGTAGGGGTCAACTTCGACCGTTCCAAAATGCTCTCGCCGGAATGGGTAGCCGATTTGATTGCCTACGTTGTTCGGTTGCCCACAGGTGCGGTGGTGGAAGATCTCACCTTCATGCCTGCGGTGGGAGCCTTTTAGGCTTGCCCCTGACTGAGGATGGTCTTGGCTATCGCAGCTTTTGACTGGATGCCCCTTGAGCTGAGTTGCACTGAGTTCTCTTAGCCTTTCGTTAACCAAGGAATATCCTGCTATGACCCTTGCGAAACCCGGATCTGGCTCGCAATCTCGAATGGATGACAAAGCCCATTTCAAGTCTCGGGTGATTCGAGATCGAGCCACTTTTGCGGAAGAAGAATTGGGTAGCTCGGATGTCTCAGATCCGGCTATGGTGGCGGCGGTGGAGACGCTGCTGCGGGGGATCGGGGAGGATCCCCAACGGGAGGGGCTGCGAAAAACCCCGCAACGAGTGGTTGCGGCTTTGAAGTTTTTGACCAGTGGGTATCGGCAGTCTTTGGAGGAGCTACTGAACAGTGCCATCTTTGATGAGGGCCATGACGAGATGGTGCTGTTGCGGGATGTGTCTCTGTTTAGCCTGTGCGAGCACCATCTGCTGCCCTTTATCGGCAAAGCCCATGTGGCCTACATCCCCAAGCAAAAGGTGGTGGGCCTAAGCAAAATTGCCCGTATCGTCGAGATGTACTCCCGCCGCCTGCAGGTTCAGGAACGCCTGACACGGCAAATTGCTGAGGCCTTGATGGAGGTGCTGGATCCCTACGGGGTGGGGGTGGTTATCGAGGCTACCCACATGTGCATGGTGATGCGGGGGGTACAAAAGGCCGGCTCCTGGACGGTCACCAGCTCGATGGTGGGGGTGTTTCAGGAGGATCCCCGTACCCGTGAGGAGTTTTTGAGTCTTATTCGCCATCCGTCCAATTTTTAGGGAGCTTCCCGGAGCTTTGCCGGTGGTTGGGTTGAGTTAACCCTCTGCTCAGGCTGGGAATACTAGCCTAAGATTGACTCAAACCCTGCCAGAAGCGAGGCCCGTCATGAGCGAGGTCAGCCCTGAAAATCAATTTCCCACCGACGTGGAGTCCGATTGGAAGCCCCCGGCTCCGCCGGTCATGCAGCGTCCGCCTCGTCCGGCTGCTCAAACGCCCCCGGTGGAGCCCCCAACGCAACTGGATCCGGTGCTGGGTTCAGCTTCCCAAGGGATGGGATCCCGGCCTGCCAATGCCAAAAACCCCCCCAACCCCATTCTGGGTCGGCCCCTTCCTCCTGGTGTGGCTGTCGCTCCCCCTCAGGTGCCTGTGCCTGTGCCGGGCTCTGCCGCTTCTCCTCAGATGCCCCCGCCCACTCCGGCTCCGGCTGCTGCTGCTCGGCCTCCAGTGTCGCCACCTGTCCCCACTCCTGCTGCCCCGCCTTTTGCGCCACCAGCTCGCCCAACGGCTGCCGGTCGGATCCCAGTGGCTCCAGCTGCTCCTGCGGGCCTGACCCTGCGCCAACTGGTGCAGGAAGCCTATGACAAAGGCTACTCCGATATTCATTTGGGGGTGGGGGAAGTGCCTCGCTTTCGGGATCGGGGGCAAATGCTTTTGACCAACTACCCGGTCACCACCACCGAGATGTTCTATGGCTGGCTGCGGGAAAGCCTGCCGGAGAGCCAAATTCGCCAGTTTGAGGAATGTTTGGAACTGGATACTGCCATCCAGTACGAGGGTTTGGTGCGGTGTCGGGTCAACTGCTTTGTTTCCCTGCTTGGCCCGGCTATGGTGATGCGTCTGATCCCGTTGAAAATTTTGACGCTGGAGCAGTTGCGGGCACCGGAAGTGCTAAAGCGCATTGCCGAGGAGCACAAAGGCTTGGTTTTGGTGACCGGCCCCACCGGCTCCGGTAAGTCCACGACCTTGGCGGCGATGGTGGACTACATCAACTCCAACTTTCCCAAACACATCATTTCCATCGAGGATCCCATCGAATTTGTCCACCAGAGCAAGAAATCGATGGTGCGGCAGCGGGAGGTCGGGATCCACACCCTGGAATTTGCCAATGCCCTGAAAGCCTCTCTGCGGGAAGATCCGGACATCATCCTGATTGGGGAGATGCGGGATCGAGAGACAGTGGATATTGCCCTGAAGGCCGGCCAGACGGGCCACTTGGTCTTTGGAACCCTGCACACCAACAGCGCCGTCCGCACCATCGAGCGTCTGCTGGGGATTTACAAGCCGGAAGAACAGGAGCCGATGCGTCTGCAGCTGGCAGAAACCCTGGTGGCGATCATCGCTCAAACCCTGGTGCGCACCACCGATGGCAAGCGAGCTGCGGCCCACGAGATCATGCGCAACACCGATGCCATTCGGGACTACATCAAGCGGGGGGCGGTGGATGAAATTGAGGAGCTGATCGCCGACGGCTCCTATGAGGGCATGTGTACCATGAATCAATCCCTGTTTAGGCTTTACCAAGAGGGGCGGATTACCGAAGAGGTGTGTCTGGAGGCTGCCCCACGCCGCAATGAGATGGCCCAATGGCTGCGAGGCCGGATCTAGGGCCAGTCTCGAGATGGAGTCACGCCAAAGTGCTTGAGGGAAGGTTTGCCCTATCCTAAACTGGGAGCAGCCGGCGGCGCTGGCTTGCCGAGCTACCTGCTCATCTCTTGGGCCGACCTTGGGCTGGGGGGATGGGTTGCGAATTGATGAACCGAATTGAAAGCAAGTTAGAAAACAGGAGAATCCCTACCGTGAGCGTGATCAACCAGATCATCGAGACCGCGGATGACCAGCTGCGTTACCTCTCAGTTAGCGAACTGGAAGCCATCAGGAATTACATGACCACGGGCGAGAGGCGCTTGCAAATCGCTCAGGTGTTAGCAGAAAACAAAAAGCGCATCATTGACCAGGCCCAGAAGCAGCTATTCGCCAAGCGGCCCGAGTACGTGCAACCCGGTGGCAATGCCTACGGTGACAAGCGCTACAACCAATGTTTGCGAGATTACGACTGGTACCTGCGTCTGGTGACCTATGGCATTATTGCCGGCAGCAAAGAGCCGATTGAGTCTATCGGCCTGATAGGGGTGCGGGAAATGTACAATGCCCTCAATGTACCCATCCCCGGCATGATCGATGCGATTGTCTTTTTGAAGGAAGCTGCCCTCAGCTTGTTGGAGCCGGCGGCAGCCGCTGAAGCCGCCCCTTACTTTGACTACATCATCAATGCCATGAGCTAGGGAACTACAGGGATCCCAAGGCAGCCCGGGCATGTACGGCCACCTGTTCTTGGGAATCCTGGGCCAGCCGGGTCAGTCCGGCGCGAGCGGCTTCTGTTCCCAACTTGGCCAGGGCAATGCAGACGCGGTAGCGCAGTTGCCAGTCGTCGGAATCAATGAGGGGATCCAGGTAGGGGATGGCCCGCGGATCCCCCAGATCGCCCAAGGCAGCGGCAGCGGCTGTGGTGATCAGCTCGCTCTTGTCCTGCAAAGCTTCCACCAGAGTGTCGAAGGCGGCAGGGTTCCCCAGCTCTCCCAGGGCAGCGATGATGCTAAACCGTACCAGCCACTCCGTTTCTCGCCGATAAGCTTCCAGGAGATCGTCCAGGGCCTGTGGCTGCTTGAGATCCCCCAGGGCAGCGGCGGCAGCAGCCCGCACATCGAACTCCGGATCCTCTCGCAAAGAGCGCTGCAAAATGGGCAACAGTAGGTTCGGATCGACGCCAGACAGGGTGCCCATCTGGCTGATGGCAGCATAACGGACGCGGGCATTCTCGTCGTGAATCGCTCGCTGCAGCAATGTCAGGGCTTCTGGCCCAGGCAGTTCTCTGGCTTTGTTGACAGCGCGCAGCCGATTTCCCAAGTCTTGTGAGTTCAACAGCTCCAGCAAAGCGGGCAGTGCCGGAGGATCCCCAGAGGTTGTTGTCATATCCCATTCTCTCCATAACCCTCCTCGGCCATAGCGAGGGAGGAAAAGCCGATGTTATTATCTTGAAGCAGTGCATCCAGTCCCTTGATCTTATGGCCTTATTGCAACAAGAGAAGCAGCAGATCATTGAGAGCTATCGACTGCACGACACCGACACCGGTTCTGCCGAGGTTCAGGTGGCTCTGCTCACCAGTCGCATCAACCAGCTCTCTCAGCACCTTCAGAGAAACCCGAAAGATTTCAACTCCCGCCGCGGCCTGTTGATGATGATCGGTCGTCGCAAGCGTTTGCTCAACTACATCGCCAAGCATTCTCCTGACCGCTTCCGGGAGCTGGCCGAACGGCTGAACATCCGGGTGAAAAAGTAGGCAGCCCATCCAAAACGCTATCGGAGATCTGTCTTCGTGGGCAAATCCAGCCGCCAGTCCAAAACCTTTCGCCGTCGCTCCCCCTCCGCCTCTGTTGAGGTGGAGAAGAAGCCGGCCAAGAAGGAGCCTGTTGCCGTGATTCCCCCTGAGGTCAGCCGGCGGATGGTGCGGCGGATTCTGGTGTTTTCTGGGATCCCTTCGGGGCTAGGTCTGAGCAGCTTTTTTGTGAATTACTATCTCTTGACCAACCATGTGGTCGCTCTGCCCCCCTACTTCACCTTGGCAGAGTCGCTGACCTTGTTTGGCCTTGGTTTTTTGGGCATCAGCTACGGTGTGTTCTCAGCTTCCTGGGATCCCGAGCCGGGATCCCTGCTGGGAATTGGAGAATTCCGGCGCAATTTGGGCAACATCATCCAACAGTGGCGGGAATCTGCTGCTCGATCTTCTGAATCTTCTGACTCTAGGGAAGCCTAACTGCTTTCCCGTCGCCTTTTCCAGGCCGGTTGCTGCCTACAATCAAGAGGGATCCAAGTCCATTCTGGCGGCAGCGGCTACCCCCAGTTCTCCAGCATGAAAATAGCCTACTTCGACTGTGCGGCGGGCATTGCCGGCGATATGTGTCTAGGAGCCCTGCTGGATTGCGGGGTGCCTTTGGAGTACCTCAACCGTCAGCTCCAGGCGTTGGGCATCGAGGGGGAATATGGCTTGCAGGTGAGCCGGGTGCAGCGGTGTGGGCAGCCTGCTCTGCAAGCTGTGGTAGAGGTACTGGGATCCCAGAGTGGGGGATCCCTTGCTCGGCATTGGGCAGAGATTCAGGCTTTGATCGCGGGATCCCAGCTTTCCCCAGCCATTAAGGCCCGCAGCTTGGCGGTGTTTGAAAAGTTGGCGCAGGCGGAAGCAAAAGTCCATCAGATGCCTGTGGAAAAAGTGCACTTTCACGAAGTGGGGGCAGTGGATGCTTTGGTGGATATTGTCGGCACTTGCATTGGCCTGGATTGGCTGCAGGTGGAGCGGGTGTTGTCATCCCCCCATCCTGTTGGGGGCGGCTGGGTGAGCACAGAGCATGGCAAATTGGCCGTGCCGGTGCCGGCGGTGATCGAGTTGTGGGAAATGGGCCGCGTGCCGGTGTTCAGCAACGGGGTGGAAGCCGAGCTGGTGACCCCCACAGGAGCAGCCTTGGCTGTGGCGTTGGCGGAAGAGTTTGGCCCCTGTCCGCCGATGCGGGTGGAAAAAGTGGGGCGTGGGGCCGGTGCCCAAGAGCTGCCCATTCCCAACGTGTTTCGTCTCTGGATTGGGGAAGCCGATGGGGGAGAGCTAACGGAAACGGTATCGGTGTTGCAGACCCAAATTGACGATCTCAACCCCCAAGTGGTTGCCTACACCTGCGAGCAGTTGTTGGCCCTCGGGGCCTGGGACGTGTTTACCCAGCCGATCACCATGAAACAGGGGCGGCCGGGGATCCTGCTTACCGTCATCTGTCCGCCGGATCGGGTGCCGGAGTGTCAAGATCTCATCTTCCGGGAGACCACCACCCTGGGCATTCGCCACTTCCAACAGCAGCGCACCCTACTGGAGCGGGTTATCGAGCGGGTGGAAACCCCTTACGGCTTGGTCGACATCAAGGTAGCCCGCCACCATGGCCGCATCGTCAACGCTCAGCCGGAGTTTCGCGACTGTGTGGCCCGCGCCCAGGAGTTTCACGTGCCGGTTCAGACGGTGTGGCTGGCGGCCCAATCGGCTTGGCAAAACCGGTTGCAAGGTTGAAGAGACACCGAACCTGTTCCACCCCCAATGGAATTTGCTCCTATTGAACACAGATTGGCAGCCGTGGCCTGCTAGCCTGAGAGATGTCGATCTTGCTCTCTCCGCCGACCACAACAATGGAATCCCAAGCCTCTCAATTTAACTTTGACCGCAAACTGTGGGATCGGTTTATCACGGTGGCCCAGCCCTACTTTTACCCCAGAGTACGCTATGGGGGCTGGATCTTTTTGGGCTTGCTGGCAGCGGCCATGGTGTTTGTGGTTGCCCTGATGTTCTTTGTGGAGATTGGGGTGACTTTGGTCGGTCAAGCCCTGTTCCCGGAGTTTTTCACCAATGTGGCAGCCGGATTGGTGGCGCAAACGGAGAGAAACTTGTCCTCGCCAGTGCTGTGGGTGGCCTCGGTCAGCTTGGCTCTGAGCAGCCTTTGTTTTGGGGCGGCGTGGCGGCAGCTTCGCCAGCGCTGGTTGCAGTGGGCGCTGCTCACCTTTTTGCTGTTTCTGTCGCTGACGGTAAACCGGCTGAACGTGATGATCAGCTTTATCTTTCGGTTTATCGACACAGCTCTGCAGCAAAAAGAAGAGCCCACTTTCTGGCAGTTTTTGATTATTTATGGAGTGCTGATTATCTCAGCTATTCCGATTTTGGTGATCTACCGCTACACTCGCCTCAAGCTAGGGCTGTTTTGGCGAGAATGGCTGACCGATCATTTTCTGGATCGCTACTTCGATCAGCGGGCTTACTACGAGCTGGATTCCAACGCCGCCAACACCGAAATCGACAACCCCGACCAGCGCATTTCCGAGGATGTTCGCTCCTTTACCGGCACCACCCTCTCCTTCCTGTTGGACATTCTCGACTCGATTCTCACCCTCTATGCTTTTACTGGCATTCTCTATGGCATTTCTCGTCCGTTGGCGTTGGGGCTGGTGGTCTATGCCACCATTGGTACCGCCATTGCCATTTTGGCTGGTCGCAAGCTGATCAAAATTAACTTCGATCAACTGCGCTACGAAGCCGATTTTCGCTACAGCTTAGTGCACGTGCGGGATAATGCCGAGTCCATTGCCTTCTACCAGGGAGAGGATCAAGAACTCAGGCAGATTTTGCATCGCTTTGGTGCGGCCTTGCGCAATTTTAATTTGCTGATCATCTGGCAGGCCATCATCGATATTTTCCAATACGCCTACAACTATTTCACCCGCATTGTGCCCTATGTCATCGTGGCTCCCCTTTATTTCAGCGGCGTGCGAGATTTCGGCACCATTACCCAAGCCACCATTGCCTTCAGCCAGGTGTTGAGCGCCCTCTCCATTGTGGCCAACCAGATTCAAAGCATTTCCAGTTTTGCCGCTGGGATCAACCGCTTAGGCTCCTTTCACGAGTCTCTGGAAGATCCGGCGCTGCGCCACACCGGCGCTCGGGAAAGCAACATTCAAACTCGCATTGCCCAGCAATTGGCGCTAAACCACGTCACTTTGCTCACCCCCAATTCAGAACGAACCCTGGTGCGGGATCTCTCCTTCGCCTTGGAAGCCGGCCAGCGGCTGCTGATTGTCGGTGTTAGCGGCAGCGGCAAAAGTTCCCTGTTGCGGGCCATTGCCGGCCTATGGACCAACGGCCAGGGATCCATCGCCCGCCCAGATACTCAGGAGATGCTCTTTTTGCCCCAGAAACCCTATATGCTGCTGGGATCCCTGCGGGATCAACTGCTCTATCCCAAACGCCGCCGAGACCTCACCGATGAAGATCTCATCCGAGTCTTGGCCCAGGTGAACTTGGGGGACTTGCCGGAGCGGGTGGGCGGCTTTGATGTGGAGAAAGATTGGGCCAGCACCCTCTCCCTAGGGGAACAGCAGCGCCTTGCCTTCGCCCGCATTTTGATCACCCAGCCCCGCTACGCCATTTTGGACGAGGCCACCAGCGCCCTGGATGTGGCCAACGAAAAACTGCTCTACCTGCAACTGCAACACTTGAACACCACCTACATCAGCGTCGGCCATCGCCCCACCCTCCTGGCCTACCACGACTTGGTCTTGGAGCTGCAGGGGAATTGTGCCTGGCAACTGTGGTCGGTGCAGGAGTACGGTGCCCGCCTAGCCCTGGCCAGCTAGCAGCGCCGACATCTCCAGCTGACTCAAATGACAAGTTTTGCGGGTTTGGGACAAAACCCGGATAGGAGGCTGACTTTTCCAACTGGACGCTCTTCAAAGGAGGTGATAGCCTGTTATTCACAAGTATTCCGACCGGTTTACTGGAGATTATCAATGCCCCCCATGATCCCATCCGAGGCCAAGCGCTCCAAGGTGGAGCAGATCAAGGCAGACAGCCACTTTCTACGGGATCCCCTTCAGCAGGAGCTGGCCCAAGACACCACCCACTTCAGCGAAGCAGCGGTGCAGGTGCTGAAGTTTCACGGGGCTTACCAGCAGGACGACCGGGATCGGCGGCAGCAGCGAAAGCAGGAGGGGCTGGAGCGGGCCTATTCGATGATGTTGCGCACCCGCATCCCAGGGGGACACGTGCCCCCCCAGCTTTACTTGACCCTGGATCGGCTGGCCGATGAGTACGGCAATGGCACCCTGCGAGCCACAACGCGGCAGACGTTTCAGCTACACGGGATCCTCAAGAAAAACCTCAAGGCCACCATAGCCAGCATTCTCAAGCAGATGGGATCCACCCTGGCCGCCTGCGGCGATGTCAACCGCAACGTGATGGCACCGGTGGCCCCCTACAAAAATCGCCCTGCCTATCGCTATGCCCAAGAGTATGCCCGCAAGCTGGCGGATCTGTTGGCTCCAAAAACCTCTGCCTACTACGAGATCTGGGTGGATGGCGAGCCCATTCCCATCCCGCCGGTGGATGAGGAAGTGGTGGAAGCCGAGAAGTTTGTCGGCAACGGGGTGAGGTTAGAGGGCCCAGAACCCCTGTATGGCCCCGTCTATTTGCCCCGCAAGTTTAAAACCGCCATCGCCGTAGCCGGGGAAAACACGGTAGATGTGTACTCCCAGGACTTGGGCTTGATTGTGCTCACGGATCGCAAGGGCAACTTGAAGGGCTTCAACATTGTGGTGGGTGGGGGCATGGGGCGTACCCACGGCAAGGAAGAAACCCAGCCCTTGCTGGCCCAGAAGCTCTGCTTTGCCCCGCCGGAATCGGTGTATCGGGTTTGCCAGGCCGTTTTGGCGGTGCAGCGGGACTACGGCAACCGGCACGATCGCAAGCAGGCGCGGCTGAAGTATCTGGTGAGAGACTGGGGGATCCGCAAGTTTCGCCGCGTTGTCGAGGAGTATGTGGGGGAAAAATTGCCCCGGTTTCGCCCCCTACCCAAGTTTGTTCCCAACAGCGACGACTACCTGGGCTGGCACGAGCAGGGGGATGGCCGTTGGTTTTTGGGCATTTCCATCGAAAATGGCCGCATCCAGGACACCCCAGAGCGACAGCTCAAGACGGCACTGCGCCGGATTGTGGAGGCGTTTTCTCTGGACATGCGGCTGACCCCCACTCAGGACGTGATCTTTATTGACATCGAGGATGGCCGGCGGGATGCCATCAACCAGATCCTCAAATCCCACGGGGTGCTCTCCAAAGAAGAGATCCCTCAACTGGTGCGGCTGTCGATGGCCTGTCCGGCGCTGCCCACTTGCGGCTTGGCCATTACTGAGTCGGAGCGAGCTTTGCCAGGGCTGGTGCGCCAGTTGGATCAGCTGTTGCAGGAGCTGGATCTGCAAGATTCGCCCTTCTTGGTACGCATGACCGGCTGCCCCAACGGCTGTGCCCGACCCTACCTGGCCGAGCTGGGATTGGTGGGATCCGCCCCCGATGGCTACTACCAGATTTGGCTGGGAGCCAGCCCGCAGGGGGATCGCCTGGCGCAAGTGTTTCAGGAGCGGGTGCACATCAGCCAGATCGTGCCGCTGATGAGAGTTCTCCTGCAGGCCTACAAGCAGGAGCGCCGTCCTGGCGAGAGCTTTGGAGATTACTGCCATCGGGTGGGGATCCCCTACCTGAGGGCCCAGGTGCAGCAAAGGGATGGCGTTTTTGCCTGAAGGGATCCCTCAAAAACGAGACCAAGCCTGTAGCCATTCCCGGAGCGCTTCCAGCCATCCAATCGGTTCGGGCTTGGTTGCTTCTGGAGCTTGCTCCTCGCCAGTCGGCAAGCTGACGGGGTTGGGATGCACCCTGTAGACTCGGATGGGTTTGGCGTTGGGAAAAGGTTTCACCGAAAGAGGCTCCACCTGCAGGAGTTGCCCTTCCACGGCTCGATACACGGCTGCCGAGATGAGCAACCGGGAGCTCTGTTCCTCAGACTGTTCCCCCCCTTGCGAAACATCCTCAACCGACTCCAGCCAGGTGGCAAACTGAACCGACTTCCCGAAGGCGGACAACCGCTGCGGATCTTGGGGATCGAGGGGCAGCAAAAGGACTGGGCCGTAGTGGATCCCGATGGCAAGCTTGACCTGCGGGTAGGAGAGTTGCCGCAAACACCTGTTCAACTCCACCACCGACTGCCCAAGCGCCAACCCCGCCTGCAGCGCCTGCTGTATGGCCAGCTCGGGTTGTTTGAGACCAAACAAAGCCAGACTTCTCAGCCCGCTCTGGTTGGCCAGTACTCCCCCATATTGCTGCACCAAGGCCCCCATTTGGGCGAAGTAGCGACCCAAGGTGTAGACAACATCGTAGGGAAAGTTCTCCTCGTCGAAGTTGGCCGTCCCCCGCAGGGAAGCGCTGAGAATGGCGGCGGTAAACTACCCGACACCCGCGCTATGCGCAGAGTGCGGGCTTTATCCCAATCCCCAGCGGCCCCAGGGGGCAGCTAAGTTTCGGAATTTCAGGCGAGTTTACAGTCGCCCCAAGGAGAGAGATTACTTGAGCAGCGTTATAGTCAGCATCCCCTTCCCACCCGCAGTGTCCACACTTAAACGACTTACCATTGCGGTAGGACTTACCCCGCTCAGGGTGGATGTGCAGGCATTTATGACAGATCTGACTGGTGTAGGCAGGCGGCACCAACACCACAGGCACTCCAGCAATGGCAGCCTTGTAGGCCACAAACATCCTGAGCTGGTAGAACGCCCAGTTGTTAGTCCTGCGCCGTTCGGCTTTGCTCCGAGGTTTCTGATTCAGGCACTCTCGAATGCCCGTCAAGTCCTCAAAAGCCAGTGCCGCACCAATAGCCTGGGCATCCCTGACCAAGGTTTTGCTGATGTTGTGGTTCAGCCATGTCTGGTAGCGCCGTTCTCTCCCAGAGAGCCTTCTCAGCAACCTCCTAGAGCTGCGAGTGCGTTTGGATTGAACCTTGGCGCGTACACGACTGAACCGGTCACGGACGGCCTGGATGTGCTCTCCACTCCAAGAGCGTCCGTTGCTAGCGGTGGCGATATCCCGCCTGCCCAAGTCAACTCCGATTACCTTTGGAGTTTTGCCGGTCGGGGGAGTGTCCAACTCAACCGCAATGTTGATGTAGTAGTCACCTTGCTTGGTCTTGGACAGAGTAGCGCTGGTGGGCGTTTGCCCCCGCAGCAAAGCGATTTGATAACCGCCAATCTTGAGCTTGAGCCAGACTCGCCCGCTCATCAGGGTCACGCCCACGGCTTGGTCGGACTCTCGGTACTTAAAAGTACGAGCGTCCAAAGTCAGACTGGTGGGGCGAAACTTGTGGACTTGCTTCACCGCTTTGGCGTTACTAATCACACGGCGAAGCGCTTGACAGACGTGATTAGCCTTCAGCCCCGTAGCCGCTCTTACCGGTCGATAGACCAAGTGGTGCAGCTTAGCGGTGTTCCAGCAGTTCTTTTGTTTGGCGGTGTCGAGAATCTGGTTGCAAGCATTCGCAAAGCCCTGCAAAGTGCGGTCAATTTCTTGACGCAACTCTTGTGGGACTATCAGCTTGCAACGTACAGAGATAGTCTGGCTCATGGGCTTATTGTAGTTTATCCAGACTTTTGGCCGGCAAACCTATATCGAGGCGGGCTTTCCTCCCGACACCAAGCCTGCGGCTATGGTGCGGGCCTCCAGCCCGAAAATTTGGTGATCCGCATGGTTAAGAGGGAGTGAGGGGTGGCAAAAAGATTCAGCACTACCTGAATTCAGTACGGCATTGCCCTCCCCTTGGATGCTGTTTTCAAAAGTTTTGGGTATTGGGTAACCTCACCCCGCAGCCTGCCCCGGCGCCGATGATAGAGTACAGAGGAGTCTTCTGCGCGAGCCCTTTATGCCTCAGTCCAAACCCCAAGAATCCCCAGCCCGCAAGCTCCTCAACATTTTGCTGCTGGTGGTGGGCACGGTAACTTTCTTGGGCTTCTCCTTTGGCCCGCTATTCCAGGCCCTCGGGCCTTCCGAATCTCCAGAGGCCAGCCTGGTAACCGAGCAACTGCGGGCCCAGGCAGACGGCTATCGCGTCGTGCTGGAGCGGGAGCCGGATAACCCCATTGCTCTGCGGGGGTTGATCGACACCCAACTGCAGCTCAACGAGCCGCAAGGGGCAATCGAGCCGCTGAAGAAGCTGGTGGAACTGGAGCCCGAAAATCGGCAACTGCGAGCTTTTTTGGCCGAAATCCAGCAGGATACGGGGGATTTTGAAGGGGCATTAGAACAGCTCCAGATCCTTTACGAGGGGGATCCCAAAGATGGCCAGGTGCTGCAGCAGTTGGTGGATGTGCAGCTAACCCTGGGCCGCACCTCTGAGGCCATTGCCCTGCTGGAGAAGCATCTTGAAGAAGTGCCGGAAGATAATGATGTACGTTTGCGCTTGGCCTTTGTCTACGCCCGCAACAACCAGACTGAGAAAGCTGTAGTCCTCTACGACAAGTTGATTGCGGCGGATCCCAGTGATTTCACCCCCGTGTTGGGCAAAGCCATAGCCCTCAGCTCCGCCACCGATGAAAACCTACGGGCAAAAGCGCCTGAGCTGTTTGAGCAAGCAGCCCGGCTGGCCCCGCCCCAAGTTCGGGAGCAGATTCGGCAACAGGCAGAAGTTTATGCCCAGGTGAACCGGCCCCAGACGGTCGAGAACCAAAACAGCAACCCCTCCCCCTGAGCAGGTTTTCAACCGTTAGGCTAATCCAGGTGTTGAGAAGCTGATCCCTGACGGTTCTCAGTTGACCCGATAGGGAGAGCTACGGAAAAGACTCAAGTGCCTTTTCTACAGAGGGGTAGATCTCGTAAATGGCATCCAAGCCGGTGATGGAGAAGAGCAGCTTGACCTGCTCCTGCAGGCTGCAGAACTTGAGTTGATAGCCTAAAGTGCGGCAATGGCGATGCGCCCAAACCAGAACCGACAACCCCATGCTGTCGATCAGGCTAACCTGACTGAGATCCAACAAGAAATGTCCCGGTTTCTCGGTGAGAATTTGGCTTAGCTCTTTCCGTACCTCGCGGGCAATCGCGGCGTTGAGCCTTTCACTGTGCAATTTCACAACCGTAACAGGGGATCCCTTGTGGCTGAGCTGGATGAAGACATCCATGAAAAGCCCGGCAGGTTTGAGGGGGGATGGGCACAGGCACGATGCAACCAGACTGATTTTGAATTGCTAAATCACCATGAGTATGAGTTTGTCCTCCCTGGGCTTCTCTTGCAAGCATTCTTGGACACTTTTCCCTTACAGGTTAGAACTGGCATGAACGGGATCCCTGCCTGGGCTGGAGATGCTGCCGCCCTGAGTCTATTGGTTATGCAAGTGCCGATGCTGGCGGTGCTGCTGGCGCGGCTGCTGCCCTCTTTGCGGCGCCCTTCCCCTCTGCCTCCCGGTCAGCCGGGGATCCCTTTGCAGCCGGGCTTGGTCAGCGTGTTGTTGCCCACCCTCAACGAAGCCGAGCGCATCGATCCCTGCCTGGAAGGATTGCACCAACAGAGCTCCGTCCTGCGGGAGGTGCTGGTGGTGGACAGCCGCTCTCAAGATGGCACCCCCGAAAAAGTGCTGCAGATGGCCAAGCGGGATCCCCGCTTTCGCCTGCTGACCGACGATCCCCTCCCCGGCGGATGGGTGGGGCGCCCCTGGGCCTTGCACTATGGATTTCTCCAGTCGGATCCGGCCTCTGAGTGGATCCTGGGCATTGATGCCGATACCCGTCCCCAGCCAGGATTGGTGGAGCGCCTGCTGGAAACTGCCCAGGCCCAAAGGCTCGACCTGATCACCCTGGCACCGCAGTTTATCCTGCAGCACTGGGGGGAAGGCTGGCTGCAGCCGGCTCTTTTGGTAACCCTGATCTATCGCTATGGGGCCGCCGGAGACACCGCCACCCTGCCGGAACGGACGATGGCCAATGGGCAATGTATGCTAGTGCGCCGGTCGGTGCTGGAAGCCATGAACGGCTACACGCTGGCGCGGGCCTCCTTCTGTGACGATGTCACCTTGGTGCGGCAGATTGCGGCAGCCGGCTTTAAAGTAGCTTTTTACGACGGTCGGCACCTGCTCAAGGTGCGCATGTACACTTCTTTTGGCGAAACTTGGCGAGAGTGGGGCCGATCCCTCGATTTGAAAGATGCCACCCCTGTGGCCCAGTTGTGGGGGGATATAGCTCTCCTCGTCCTCACCCAAGGGATCCCTGGGCCGGTGGTTGTAGGGCTGTTGGGCAAAGCCGGGATGGGGTTTCCCTTTTCCCTGACGGAGCAGGTGCTGCTGGGGCTTAACCTAGGCTTACTGATTCTGCGCTTAGGTGTACTGCTGGGCATTCGCGGCTCCTATCAGGATCCCCCTTGGACGTTCTGGATGTCGCCTCTGGCGGATCCCTTGGCCGTTCTGCGGATAATCCTATCTGCCCTCAGCCGGCCCCGCTCTTGGCGCGGGCGCACCTACTAGGAGAGCCCTCAATCGGCTATTGCCTCGGGATCCACGCCCAACTCCCGCAATTTCGCGGCTAGGCGCTGCTGTTCCAGACGGGCTTGTTCGAGAGCTGCCTCTGCCGCCTCGGCCCGCTGCCGCTCCTGCTCTACCTGTTCGATTCCCCATAGGAGCAAATTCCCATCGGCAGTCCACCACCGCAACCAGTTGGCTTTGGTCTCGGCTTTTTGTCCCCGCCACACCCCCAAAAACAAGCCAATCTCCGGGATCCAGTAGCGACGGTTTTCATCCGCCGATACAGGGGTATAGCGGCCATTCTCCAGGCGGTAGACATCCAGCTCACCGGTTTTGGGATGAAAGATTACATAGACAGGCACCTGCAAAATGCGCTCGTAGAAATACCATTTTCCATAGGGATAGTGGGGATTGATGGAGTACTCGCCGCCCTCGGTTTCGGAGATGAATTCCATCACAATCGCCGGGGGATTCCCTTCTAAGTGTGGGGTATAGCTGCGGCGGATCTCTCCTTCGGGAATCGGCTGTACTGCGGGCACATAAACCCAGTCGGGGGCTTTCACCACCACCTTGTCCCCGACAGTGCTGCAAAGGCCAAAGTTGGAGGCGATCAAAGCCTGGGCAGGGATCATCTGAGCGAGTTCCAATGCCTCACGCAGAGCAGCAGCCAAAAGGGGCTGTAAGGTGCTTTCCACAGGCTCATCCGGCAAGGGAAAGTCTTCCGGCAGTTTTTCCCATCGAATGGGAGGTAGGGGCGGGGTGAGCCGAACAGGAGAGAGGGTCATGGCTGAGGATACTCATGGTGATAAGGTACATGAATGCCTTTTGAATAACTCAAAGCACTTGCTGATATCAACCCCAGGCAATTCCACAAGGCTGTTGCAGGCTAGGACGGATTCAGTCATCTCGACTGCCAATCCATACGGTTGAGATATGCTTGGGGGCAATGAGCAAGTTTTTCGGCGTCTTCCTTGGATTCAGCAAGAGAGCGTATGCCAGAGCCTGAACCCTCTTCTGCCCACATTCTGGTGATCGAAGATGAAGCTAAGCTGGCTCGTTTTGTGGAAACGGAGCTGACCTGTGAGGGATATCGAGTCAGCGTAGCCAGCGATGGCATGGCCGGGTTGAGGGCAGCCTGCGACCAAAACCCCGACTTGGTGCTGTTGGACTGGATGTTGCCCGGCATCTCAGGTTTGGAAATTTGTCGGCAGCTGCGCTCAACGGGCAACCGCGTGCCGGTGGTGTTGATGACCGCCAGAGATGAGGTGGCGGATCGGGCAGCAAGCTTGGACGCTGGGGCGGATGACTACGTGGTCAAGCCTTTCAGCATTCAGGAGCTGCTGGCTCGGATACGGATCTATTTGCGGCAGCCAAGGCGATCCCGCGACGGCCAGTTGGTGTTCATGGATCTGATTCTGGATCCCGTAACGCGGGAGGTAACCCGGGGAGAGCGACAGGTGGAGCTGACGGCCAAAGAATACGACCTGTTGCGCTACTTGATGGAACACCCCCGTCAGGTGCTCACCCGCCAACAGATCTTAGAGCATGTGTGGGGCTGCGACTTCACGGGCGACTCCAATATCATCGAGGTCTATATTCGCTACTTGCGCCTCAAGATCGAAGGCCCAGGGGAGAAGCGCCTTATCCAGACGGTGCGCGGGGTAGGCTACGTGTTGCGCGATTGACATGCCCCCCGCCCCAAAGAGCAAGGATTCTGGTTCCTGGTTCTGCGACAGCACTTAGCTGTATCAGGTTTCCCCTCCACGACGGCGGTGCCTATCTCCCCAGTCGTTCCCCCAAGCGCTCCGCGCCGCTAGCGTGAAAGACTTGGCCAAGTGGTGATTTCTCACCAAGTTCTGCACCTGCAAGTCCTCATAAACCACAATGTCGTGAGACATTCCCACACACTGGGCTAGCTCAATAACCCGGTCTCTACGCTGGCGCCAGACTTTGATTTGGTTGAAGTGTACCTCGCCAAGCCGCTTCCTCTACTTGTGGTAGTTGCTGTATTGAGGTTTTACCCCCTTCCTATTCACGCCAGCGGGCCGTGGGCCTAACTTTCTGCTCAGTCTTCTTTGCTGTTGCTTCAATCTCCTTTCGGCACGACGCAAAAACTGGAGACACGGCACAGCTTGCCCACTGCTGTCGCCCACATCCAGCCCCACCACCTGGCCGGTGTACTCTGTCATCCAAGGCTTGGTACTGCGCTGGAGTGGCGTTGAGGAGTTTGGCTTCTCTGACCAGCGTGGGTGTATCTTATCGCAGGTCTAACAGGGCAAAAGCCGTCCTGGAAGGGCGGGGCTTCAGGCCTAGCTTCTTGGTAAAGTTTGGAACTGCCCGCATTCGGGATTGCCTTAAACTTCTCTTAAATCCTGTTTCACAGGTAACTGCTAGCATGAGGCCAACTTCACTCCCACCCCCGGAAAGGAAGGCCTTTATGAACTGGCTGATGCTGCTTGGTCTGCTTTGTCTTCCTGCCTCTCTGTTTTCGTTTGTTGAGTATTTGCGCTCCCAAAGGTTGGTTCAACAGCTCTCTGCAACTCGGTTGCTCAAGATAGCCGAGCTTCGCCATCTCGGTCAGACCAACCCCCAGGCAAAAGGAGCAAACTTGGCTCAAGTTTACGGCAGGGTTGTGTGCGATCGGCCTTTGGTATCGGAACTTTCGCGACAGCCTTGCGTCTACTACAAGTCTGAGATCTCTTGGGAGTATGACGAGATCGAATGCTATCGAAGGTATTTGAATAGCCAAGGCGATGTAGCGTATAGCGAACGGATCAGCGAAGGCGAATATCAGAACGCTCTACGCTTGGGATCCCGAGCAAAATCCTATCCGGGGGAGATGGTCGGGAAAAAGCCCGGCTTGGGCTACTCTGACTCCGGTTCTTTTCAGAAAAGGGTTGATCCCGACTACTCTAATTCTTTTCCACAAAAGCCCAACCCTGGCTACCCCGGTTCCGGTTCTTTCCAGAAAAAGCCTGGTTACCCCGACTACCCCCAGCAGCTTGGCTCTCCAGGCTATCCTCAAAAATCGCCGTTTTCCGAAGTAAGCTCTCCCCAAAAACACTACGCCAACGTGTATTACGATCCGAGCACAGGTCGGGAATATCTCCTTGAAAGAGAGACGAGAACGAGAGACGAAACCCTTCACTCGGTGGTTCGCCAGATCCCTTTTTTCATCGAAGACGAAACTGGAAGGGTGAGGGTGGATCCCACAGGTGCGGAGATAGAGGCTATGTCGGTTGTGGATGAGCATATTTTTCCAGGAAAAGGGCCCAGCCGGTTCAACTTCAATCTCAAGCGCTACCTTTCCGGAGTGAGAACAGAAAATCGCTCCACCCGAGCTTTTATCTATAAGGAATGGGTGATTCCGGTGGATGCGATGGCGTTTACCATGGGGCAGGTGCGTTTTGAGGCAGGGGATCCCGTGATCCGAAAACCCCTTTCTGGGGAAAGGTTTATGATTGCCCCCAAATCCCCTGAAGCCCTCTTGGAAGAGCAGCGCTCCAATGCCAGCAGCTACCTGGTGGGATCCGTCGTCCTGCTGGGTATCGGCATTTTCACCGTGCTCCACCTGCTGCAATCCCTGCAGCCTTATCGCTAGTTCCTGCCCAGGCAGAGGGAAGCCTACTGCCACTCACAACGACAAACCCAGCTTGAGCCCAAGCAGGGCATGGGCAAACAGTACACATAGAATGAGGCTGCCCACATAGGCATGGGTGGTGCGCAAAGCAGCGCGGTTGCCCCCAAAGCCGCTGAGGGACAAAGCTCCATTCACCGCCAACAACAGCAACACCAGGGATCCCGTCCAAAAATGGGGGCTGCTCAACAGGGGCTTCCCTTGCATCACCAGAGAAAGAAGGCCGCCAGTGTAGCCCAAGGCAATGAAGGTGGCCATCCAGGGGGCCAATTTGCGGTGGTCAAGCAGAGGCTTCTGGGCCGCTTCCGGCAGGGATCCCTCTGGCGCTGTGGAGGCGGCTGCCAGACGCAAGGCCCGTCCTCGCCACCCAGTCAGGCCGACAAAGCTGCCCATCACCACCACCACGATCCCCATCATCAAGGGGTGACCCCATTGCACAATGGGTTGGGGCAAGTTAAGGCCGGCAAAAAACTGGGCTACGGGCTGCAAGGTAGCGGCTAACCCATCCGAAGCTGCCGACAGATCCGGCAAGGCCAAGCTCAACAGGTTCATGGCGCTCCCTCTACCTCCGCAATAAATCTACAGCTGCTTAACAAATCTACAACACCCCAATTCTAGAATGGGAGGACATCAGTGATCTCCCTCAATTCGTTGAAGGGAGGACGTCAGGTAAACTACCCGACCCTGACTGCTTCGCAGTACAGGGCGGGCTTTCGGTAGCCCTGCAGTTGGCAAGCCAACCACGAACCTCTAGGCTGGTTTACGGCAGCCCCCAAGAGCGCAATTACGTTTGCACCATTCAAGTCCGCATCCCCTTCCCATCCACAGTGCCCGCACTTAAACTTCTTTCCACTGCGATAGGATTGCGCAGGGTCGGGATGGATGTGCAAACACCGGTGGCAGGTCTGCGACGTGTAGGCAGGCGGAACAAGAATCAAAGCAACCCCTGCACGCAGAGCCTTGTACTCCAAAAATTGACGGAGTTGATAAAACGCCCAACTATTTGCCCGCCTACGCTCTGTCTTGCTGCGTGGCTGTTGATTGACCCTTTCCCGGATCCCTGTCAGGTCTTCCAGAGCAATAGCGCTGTTGGTAGCTTTTGCCCTGGAGACAATAGCTTTGGAGATGCGATGATTGACCCACACTTGAAAGCGTCTCTCCTTGCCAGACAGCCGTTGCAACAGTTCTCTGCATCTGCGCCGCGAACTGCGGGTGCCCTTACTGGCTTTACGTTGGAGTACCGCCCTCAACCGGGAGTAGCGGTCTCGGACTCGGTTCAACTGTTGTCCATTCCAGTTGTCTCCTTCCGATGTATGGGCAATATCTGTCCTTCCCAAGTCCACCCCGATCACCTTGTCGGTATCTTGTTGCTTGGGTGGCTTTTTCTCTACGCAAATCTGGATGTAGTAGGAGCCATCTTTGCGCTTGACCAGGGTGGCAGATTTGGGGTTGGAACCAGCCAGCATCCCACGCTGGTAGTTGCCAATGACCAGTTCAAAGCGTTCTCTCCCTTCCACCGTGGTCAGCGACACCGTCCAGTCTTTTTGACGGAACGAAAAGATGCGAGCGTCGTAGGTAACAAAGCCGCTCTTAAACTCCTTGACGGGACGCTTTTTCTGCTTAGCCACTTTGCGGGAACCCGCTACCCGTCTGCACACCTGTTGAGCCAAGTTACTGGACAAGCCAAACCGGGCTCGAATCTCGTAGTAGCAAAGGGATTGGAGTTTGACCGCGTTGACTACTTTTTCTGGTGTGTTTTGGTTGACCCAGTTCAACGCCTGCACAAAGGCATCCATTGTCGCATCCAACTTTGCGGCTTGCGACTGGGACACCTTGAGCTTGCAGGAGACGGTCAGGACTTGGGTCATGGTTCTATCATAACTTCCGCATTCCTCCCGACACTGACCCTACGGGTACAGTGCGGGGCTCCTGCGATTTCTAGCTGACCCATGCCAGCGGGAAGCTTCTGGTGGGCACCTGGCAGCGGTAGAATGTCTGACGGTAAAGCTGTGGCTGTGAGCGGCTCTCTCGCCACTGAGTGCTGAGCAAAACGGAGTTGTTGAGATGGCCAAGTTGTTGTTGGGGGATCAAGCCTTTGAGGTTGAGCTGCTGACGGATGTGCCCACCAATTGGCCGGGAATTAAAGTTATGTCTAAGGGGGCCAAGCTGGACATTCCAGCGGGAACTGTGGTGAAGGTGGAGGCCGAGGATGACCACATATCCGGCTCCTATAAGGTGGTCTATCGTTTGGCGCCTGCCTATCCCCGCAGCTGGCGGCTACTCCTGGAGCGGGAGAGCGTCGCCACGGCGCCTCAGGTGGCATTGGCTCCAGAACCAGAGGTTGCTCAGGCCAGCAGCTCAGAAGGAGGGCTGCCCAATAGCGATAAAATCTTCGCCATCAAGGTATCCGGCCTCGTGGGAGGAGGTGTGCGCAGAAGTGTTGTCGAGTACAAAGTGCCCTTCAGCCGCCTTTCCCAAGAAGTGAAACGGATCACCCAAATGGGAGGCAAGATCGTCAGCATTGCCGAGTCCAATCTGCTAAGCACCCTTGAGTAGCGGGCGGCTTCCTGGGAGGTTCTGGGTTCTTTCAGGCCACCCGTCCAGGCCGTTCTGGTTCAAACAATTTCAACGAGGGATCCCTGTAGAAAGCATGCGGCGATTTCTCCCCTATCCCCAACCTGAGGATGGGGTGGTAGGCTGGCGTTGGTTTTGCCGTTGCCTGGAAGGCTGCCTTTTCCTGCTGTCCTGGGGGTGGGCTTTGGGTAGGAAAAGGCGTTCCGGCAAGGGCTGAGCTTTTGCAATTGGGAGTGGGGAGTGAGGCCATGACATCTCGACGACAGCCGACGCGCTTGGGAGGGTCGATGCCCCAAGGCCATGCAGGCTTTGGGTCAGCAAGGGGATCCCAGCCATACTCCTCACCCACTTCACGACAGAGCTTTCCCCATCCCCCTCGACGTTCGCCGGCAAAGTCTCGCCTTAGGTCGTTCCACTTTTTCAGCTTGCTGGTGATCCTGCTGGGGTTTGGGACTGGAGCCCTGGTGGCCTGGGCAACTGCTCATCCCGACTGGGTCAGCCGCCTGCCGGGGCTCTCGCCACCTCTAGCGGAGATCCCTGCCCCCCGCGCCCACGCTAAAGCGGCTCAACAGCGCTTGCCCATCTCCTTAGAGGCCCAACTGGAGCGGGATTCCTTTGCTTTGGATCCCTTGGCCAGCCTTTCTTATGTGCCCGCCATCATGTATCACGATGTGGTGGCTGGCCGCAAGCAGGTCTGGTTCGACACTACGGCGGCGGAGCTGCGGCAACACTTTGAGGCCATTAAGCAGGCGGGGTTGACCCCCATCCACATCGACCAACTGTACAAACACCTGCGGGACGGGGATCCCTTGCCCGAAAAAGCCATTTTGCTCACTTTTGACGACGCCTACCTGGGCCTGTACGAGAACGCCTACCCCCTTTTGAAGGAGTACAACTACCCCGCCACCTACTTTGTGCAAACCGGCTTTGTCGGCGTGCCCACCAGCAAGGATCACTTCACCTGGGATCAAATGCGGGAGATGGATGCCAGCGGGCTGATCGACTTTGCCGCCCACACCGTCACCCATCCCCCTGACCTGCGGGTGCTAGACGATGCCCGTCTGCGGCGGGAAGTGTTCGACTGCAAGACCAAGCTGGAGCAGGAGCTGGGCCACCCCATCCACTACTTCGCCTATCCGGAGAGCAATCGGGATGAGCGGGTAAAGCAATACCTGGCCGAGGCGGGTTACTGGATGGCTTTTACGATGGATCCTGGCTTTACAGGACAATCGCCCAACCTGCTGGAGGTGCGGCGCTTTAACCAGTTTCGCCTCACCGAGGCCATTCTTGGCGCCCGCACCTTTAGCCTCAGCCGCAGCCTCGACTACTGGCTGGATGTGACGCAGCCTCTGGCTCTGACCGACGAGATCATTGACGGGGTGCGGGTGCTCACCATCCGCGGCGGACGGGCAGCCACAGTGCACGCAGAACGGCGCTACGAAGTCAGGACGTTGGTCCAGCGCTACCAGGCCGATGCTGGCATTAACGGCAGCTTCTTCTCCATCCCCTGGATCAACTCCGCCAGCAACGTCATGGTGGGGCCGGCGATGGCTGCCAACCACAAGACCTTCATCCCCGGTCGTCCCGAAGATGACCAGGCAATCCGCGGCCGGCCGCTGGTGCTGCTGGGCAGGGATCGCCTCCGCTTTGTGCCCTTTGATCCCGACACCATGACCCACTTGGAGAACATCCGCCAGTTGATGCCGGATGTCACGGATCTGTTTGTGGCCGGTCTATGGCTGGTTAAGGATGGCCATGCCCTCTCTCCGGCGGAGATCAACTCGTTCCGCCTTGCCAGCGCTGCTGAGTTTCGCCCCAGAGCTTTCTTTGGGGTAGATGACCAGGAGCGGGTGGTGATCGGAGTTACCAAAACCCACGTCAACGCCGCCATCCTGGCCAGTCTGCTGCCCAAAACCGGGATCCGAGAAGCCGTGCTGCTGGACTCTGGCTTTAGCACCTCGCTGGTCTACCAAGGGGAGATCCTCGCTACTGGCCATGCCGGCCCCAACCAGCCCAGCCGCCCTGTGCCCCATGCCATCTTGCTCTACGACCTGACTCGCCTTTGGCGGGAGGATCCCCTTCCCGAGGCCAAGGCTGGCTCTGAGGGAGATCAGCTGGAAGGGCTGGTGCAACTTTTGCCGGCTAGCGACCAAGAGGCAGCCAGGGCCCAACTGAAGAGCATTCTGGCCGGCCAGCGCACTTTGAGGCAGGGGGATCGGGGCCCGGCGGTAGTGGCGGTGCAACTGGGGTTGAGCCACCTGGCTGCTCAGCGGGGACGGCTGGATCTGCTCCCCTCTGGCCCTGATGGGGTGTATGGTCAAGAGCTGGCCCAGGCAATGGCGGAATTGGTGCTGGCTGCACCTGAGCGCAGTGAGATGGGATCCCCCCTTCCAGCCACCCCTACCCCCCTGGTGGCCGGAACGGCGACAGCCCGCCAAGGGGTGGACATCATCGATGCTCAACTGCTGCGGCGTCTGCTGGAGCGCGTTAACTTGGCCTCTCCCTCGGTACTGGTGGATACGCGCTTGGAACGGCCTGCCCTGTCCCTGGAGCGCAAGCCAACCCGGAAACTGCTGCCCAGGGTTGCCTTCGGGCAGGACTAAGTCTTGTCTTCGCCTTCCAACCTAGGCCTTGGCGGGAAGCCTAGAAGACCCCCCTCCAACAGAGGCTATCTCTGAGAAAGACGGGCCTGCCGGCAACGAATACACCCATAACCTGGAAGGGTTTCTCCCGCAGCACCACTAGGTTGTGTTGATCTTTCATTTGAGCCAAAAGAGAGCACTGACGAGATAGAGAAAACTCAAGAAGTTCCTGGCCAATTTGTCAAAACGAGAAAATAGATGCCGGTACTGCTTTAACTTATGAAAAAAGCATTCGATTAAATGCCTCTCTTGATACAGATGCTTGTCATAATGCCGCTGCGTCTTTCTA
>NZ_JBSSBV010000017.1:0-56820 GCF_054059115.1 Thermostichus sp. MS-CIW-26 | reverse complement strand
GTTCTGGTTGACCCAATTCAAGGCTTGGCCAAAAGCCTCCAAAGTCGCGTCCAATTTGGCGGCTTGCGACGGGGACACCTTGAGCTTGCAGGATATGGTCAGGATTTGGCTCATAAGTTCATTGTACTTCATCAAAGCGCATTCCTCCCGGCAGTGACCCTACGGGTACAGTGCGGGGCTCCTGCGATTTCTAGCTGAGGGAGGAGCCAAGGGCTGCTTGGCTGGAGCTGTCCGATCCCTAAAATAGGCTTAAAAAAGAGTCTAGGTATTGAGTAGCACTTTGCAAGGCTTCCCCTCAGGGAATAGGATCCCCGCATCAAAGTAGCTGGCACAAGGCCCCCTGCGCCGGATCCTCCCATGAAAGACCTTTACCGCGAGCTGGAATTACAGCCCAATGCAACTCTAGAAGAAATTAAAGAGAGCTACAGGCGGCTTGCCAAAGAATACCATCCCGATGAACTTCACCCAGATACGCCTGTTAAAGCGCGGCAGTACATTGAGGAAAAGTTTAAGTCTATTCAGGAGGCGTACTCGATACTGAGCGATCCTGTGAAGCGAAAAGCCTATGACTCCCAAAGACTTTCCCAGACTTCGTCCACGAAAGGGAGCGGGCATGGCCAAGACTTGAAAGCGGAACGCAGCTACAGCACCCAAGACGGCAACCCTTGGCCCTTTGACTTCGACAAGATAAAGGAAGCTGCAGAAGAGATAGAACGTCGCAAGAAAAATATCGAGGCTAACTATAACCAGAAAATAGAGCAAGTTAAGTCTGAACTCAAGAAGAACTTAATCGCTATTGGAGTAAGGGAGGAAGATGCCAGAATTGACTACAGATTTATTACGAAGGACGACAACATACAATCTTGTTTAACCTTTCTCTTGCTCGGTGTTTTGGCTCTCTCGATTGGCTGGGAGCTTGTTGGTGTCATACTTATTCTCTTTTCATTTCTTGCTGGCTGGTCAGCAGTCCTTGACTCCAAATACAGTAAGGATCAAGTAGAAAGGGCTAAAAAGCTCCAAGGAGAGGCAACATCAGCAATAGCCCAGATGGAGAAAGACAGAGACTCGGAGCTTTCCCAGCTTCAGCTCTACTGTAGAAGCAGGATCGATCATTTTAAAACCGTCCCTATCGAATCTATATCCCCGGATTTTATAAGTGGGCTTAGTGAAGAGGATCAGCATATTTCTGCTAACCGCAATAAAGGAAAGGGCAGATGCTGAAAGCCTAAAAGAAAACTTGAAGATAGCGGCTGGAGTTGCTGTGGGTATTGGCATACTAGCCGCCTTATTTGGGCTGGGAGGTGGATTTCACCCATTCTGAATCTCAAGAAGAGGCAAAACACTGCTTCATCTCCTGCAGCACCTGGGCATCTTGAGAGGCCGTTCTCGCGCCCGCTTGAGCAGCCCAGCACTTAAGACTCTCGATTTGGTCGCGGGCAATCGAGGCCAAAGGCACGGTTTCGCGGATGGCCTGCAGGATATCCTCTTGGGTAAAGTCCCGCCGAGTGCTGCTGCCACTGCCCCCAAAGGCGTTGTACATGGCATCTACGATGGCTTGCTCGATCTCGGCCCCGCTGAAGTCCTGAGCTGTGGCTGCCAAGGCTTCCAGGTCGAACTCCCGCAGGCGGCTGGGGCGCAACCGCTGCAAATGCACCCGGAAGATCTCTTTGCGCTCAGCCTGGGTGGGCAGGTTCAAGAAGAAAATCTCGTCAAAGCGGCCCTTGCGCAACAGCTCTGGCGGCAGCAGCGGCACGTTGTTGGCAGTGGCCACAATGAAAACGGGGCTAGTCTTCTCCTGCATCCAGGTAATCAGGCTGCCAAACACCCGGCGGCTGGTACCAGAATCTCCATCGGCACTGCTGGTGATGTTGCCAAAGGCTTTGTCGATCTCGTCGATCCAAAGCACGCAGGGGGCCATCGCCTCCGCCAGTTGGATCATCTGCCGCACCCGGCTTTCCGACTCGCCGACGATGCCGGCAAACAGCCGCCCGGCATCCAATCTCAGCAGGGGCAGCCGCCACTCATTGGCGATGGTCTTGGCGGAGAGGGATTTGCCGGTGCCCTGGATCCCGACCAGCAGCACGCCTTTGGGGTTGGGCAGGCCATAGCGCCGCGCCTCTTCGGTAAAGGCTTCCTGGCGCACCCGCACCCAGGCCTTGAGATTATCTAGGCCCCCCACGCTTTTGAGGGTCTCGCGGGCGGTGAAAAACTCCAGGATGCCGGTTTGGCGGATGGCCTGCTTTTTTTCCTCTAGCACCAGGTCGATATCGGCTTCATTGACCTCCTGCTTGGCAGCCAAAGCGCGGGCCAAAACGCGGCGAATACGTTCTCGGCTCAGCCCTTGACAGGCTTTGACCAGTTGCTCGCGGGCCAGAGGGGTAAGCTTGAGCTTATCTGGAGCCACGTAGAGCTGGATGAGGCGGCTGATCTCTTCGCTATTGGGCAAGGGAATATCGACGACGGTGACCTCCTCTGCCAGGTCGCTGGGCACTTCCAGGGTGTGGCTGAGCAGGATCAGCATCTTGCGGGTGCGTTTTAGCTCGCGGCTGAGGTTTTTCAGCTCCCGGATGATGGGAGCGTTTTTGTCGCTGCTGGCGTTGCGCAACACAAAGTGCAGATCCCGCAGCACAAACAGGGTGTCCTCGTTGGGGGCAGAGCGCCACACCCGCCCCAGAGCTGCCATGATGGAGCCCCGATCCTCGCCTGTATCTTGCCAGCCCCGCACCAAGTCCCAGAACAACAATTGCCGCGGTGGGTCTGTCCGTCTGGCTACTTGGGTTAGCACGGCATCGGCAGGCTCTTCTTCTGGAGAGACCAAGTAAACCAGGGGGTAGCGGGCCCGGATCATCAAATCCAGCTCTGTCACCAGCCCTGCTTGCAGCTCCGCCGGGATCTCGACCAGGGCAGGATCCCTGCTGTCTGGATTTGTTTTTCTTGCGGCTTCTGTCATCGCCTCTGGAGTTTAGAACATCCTTACTTCATCTTCCTCTCACTTGTTCAGAAACCATTTGGATTGGAACAGCCAATAAGCAGCAAAATGCTCACGGTTGAGCTTCACGGTTGATCTTTAGGATAGGGCAGGGATCCCTTGCAGTTCGGCCAGCATGGTGCGGGCTGTCTGGGTGGGATCGGCAGCTTCCATCAAAGCCCGCACCACAGCTACACGGGTGGCCCCAGCTCGACGCACCTCGGGCAGGTTGTGGGGATCGATGCCGCCGATGGCAAACCAGGGCAGGTGGGCTTTCTCGGCAGCCAGGCGCACGTACTCCAGGCCGGCAGGGGGTTTCTCCGCTTTGGTGGGGGTGGGGTAAACGGGGCCGACGCCAATGTAGTCCACGTCGTTGTTCAGGGCTTGGGCCAGCTCTTCGGCGTTGGTGGTGGACAGGCCAATGAGCCGCTGGGATCCCAGGAGGTGCCGAGCTTGGGCGACCGGCAGATCCGTCTGGCCCAGGTGAACCCCATCAGCCTGGCTGACCAGAGCCAAGTCCACCCGGTCGTTGACGATCATCAGCGCCTGGTAGCGGTTGCACAGTTGCCGCAGCTGTTTGAGATCCCGCAGCATCTCGCCGTCGGGAAGGTTTTTGCGGCGATATTGCACCAGGGTCACCCCGCCCCGCAGGGATTTTTCCACCACCTCTAGCCAGTGGGGCACAGGGCTGGTCACCAAGTAAAGATGGGCTGCCAGGAGACGCTGCCGCAGGGATCCGCCCAGCAGTTCACTTTCCAAGACGTAGAGCCGATAGCGCATGTCTTTGGCCAGCTTGGCCAGGCCAGGGGCCACCCAGTGGTGGGATTCGGCCAACTTGCCGTATTCTTCTAACACCCGCAGGGCTTCTTGCACACGGCTGCAATTGGCTTGCAAGAGGTGGCGGAGATCCCGCCGTTGCTCCTCTTGGGGGTGGGAGATCTGGGTGCCTGGATCGGCGGGGGTATCGCGGGCCAAACGCAGGGGATCGCTGTGCCAGCGGGCTAGGGCTTGGCGCATGGCCTTGCATTCGGCAGAGAGCTCTCCCTCTTCCAGGCCGAAACGAAACCATTCTTCCAATACCCGTAGTCCTTCACGAGCTCGATCGAGGTTGGCATCCAGAATACGGGCGACGGCCTGGGGTTTCATGTTCCCTATACGTGGGAAGAGAGTTGCTTAATTTTTACCAAAAAAATGCGCCTAAAGCCCCGTCCTACCCTTAGCCGGAAGCAAGTCAGTAGGGTGGAGAGTAGTCAATTCACTGTAAATCGGAATGGTTTCCCTGAGGCTGTCCTTGGCCCTGAGGAGAAAGAGGGTGATGCCATAAGGCGTTAAGAAAGGCTTGCTGCGGCGTGTGTCCCCAGGCGAAGGCCCGTGGGCCGGCCCCTTCCGGCAAGTAGGCCCAAGCATAGCGCTCGCAGGCGGGAAAGTAGCGGATCTCCCACCAAGTTCCCCCTACAGGCACATCTTTCACTGCCCGCAAGAAAGGGCCGCGATGGCGGGCGAGGCGCTCTTCTATAAAGTAGGGGCCTTCCAGCTGAAGGGCTTCTACCGCTGCAATAAGCTCGGCTCGTTGTCGCTCATTTCGGATCATCTCCCGGGTTCCCCTCTTGGATTGGCTCTATTCTATGAGGAGATTTCTGGTGAGCTGGGGGATCCCTCTTGATTCAGCCCAGATTGCGCCTACGGCAAGCTGTGGAAACCCAATGGAATCCAACGAATCCACCGCAGGTGCTGTGTCTGAGCAATGGACACGGGGAAGATGAGGTGGGCAGTCGCCTTGCTGTTGCCCTAGTCCAACTGGGGATCCCGGTGCAAGCCTTGCCGATTGTGGGAGAAGGGACAGCCTACCAACGCCAAGGGATCCCCCTGCTGCCCATTGCCCAGGTGATGCCGTCGGGGGGGTTTATTTATCAGGATTGGCGGCAGTTGTGGCGGGATTTGCGGGCCGGTTTGCTGGGGCTGACGGGGCGGCAATTGGCGTTGGTTCGGCGGGCAGCAGCCCAGAGGAACCTGGTGCTGGCCGTGGGGGATATTGTGCCCTTGCTGATGGCATGGTGGAGCGGGATCCCCTACGCCTTTGTAGGCACGGCCAAGTCGGACTATTACTGGCGAGATGAACGGGGGCCCTACCGACGCCCCTGGATCCCTTTTGGGCAGCCGATTTCCGATTACCTGCCCTGGGAGCGCTGGCTGATGGCCCACAAGCGCTGCCTGGGTTCTTTTTTGCGGGATGAGCTGACGACTACAGCTTTGCAAAAACGGGGCCTGAGGGCCTTTTACCTGGGCAACCCGATGATGGATGGCCTGGAGCCACGCGGGGCATTGCCTTTGGATCCCCACCGACCGGCCTTGCTGCTCTTGCCCGGATCCCGTCCGCCGGAAGCCTATCGCAACTGGGCTCTGATGATGCAGGTGGTGGAGCGGCTCCCAAAGGAGCTGCAAGTCTATGCTGCCCTCAGCCCCAACCTGGAGCGAGACCCGCTTCAGGCTTGGATCCCATCTCAGCGCAGCGATGTGCTTCTGGTTTGGGGGGACTTCGGGGCCTGTGCCCAACGAGCAACAGTGGTGCTGGCCATGGCGGGAACGGCTACCGAGCAATGTGTGGGCTTGGGAAAACCGGTGGTGACCCTGCCGGGAGAAGGGCCCCAGTTTACCCCGCGCTTTGCTGAAGCGCAGACCCGTCTTTTGGGATCCGCCGTCCACCTGACCTCAGTGGAGCAGGCTCCCGCCGTGGTTGGCCGGATTCTGGAACGCCTGGCCGCCGATCCCAACTACGCGGCTGAGTTGCAGGCCCATGGACGCCGCCGCATGGGATCCCCAGGGGCCGCCCGGCGCATTGCCGCTCAACTTCGAGATTGGCTCCGGCCAGCCGGCCCGACTTTGGAACCGTTCGAGCCGGGTATATCGTGAAATAGAGAACGAGCGATTCAAAAGCCTGACTGATTTCCGTTGGATCCAGTTTTCCGTTTTATTTAGCATTTAATGATGTCAAACCTTTTGGGGTTGGAGAGCAGTTGGTGGATCCCTTGCTATGGGTGGGCGGGAACAGCTTTGGCCATTCCCTGGGCAACGGGGTGGGTCAAGCGCAGTGGCCCGCGTCCGGCAGCTTACCTCAACATCCTTCTGACTTTTGCCGCCTTTGCCCATGGCCTTTGGCTGTTGCGGCAGGTTTGGGGTCGGGATCCCCAGATCTTGAACTACCTCTGGTTTCGGGTGGCCGATTTGGATTTGACTCTGTCTTTGGAGATCTCGCCCCTGACAATGGGGGCCGTCGTCTGGATCAGCGGTTTGAGCTTGCTGGCCCAGATCTATGCGCTGGGGTATTTGGATAGGGACTGGGGCCTGGGTCGCTTTGCCGCCCTGATGGGCTTTTTCGAGGGGGGAATGACAGGGATCGCCCTCAGCGACTCGCTGTTTTTCAGCTATGCCCTGCTGGAGATGCTCACCCTTTCCACCTATTTGCTGGTGGGCTTTTGGTACGCCCAGCCTCTGGTGGTGACGGCGGCGCGGGATGCTTTTTTAACCAAGCGGGTAGGGGATCTGTTGCTGCTGATGGGGGTGGTGGCAATTTCCAACTTTTCTGGGGCCTTGACCTTTTCCGGCCTGCGGGACTGGGCGGCTACGACTAGCTTGGATCCCACCTGGGCGGCTTTGATGGGGTTGGCTTTGATTGCAGGGCCCTTGGGCAAATGCGCTCAATTTCCGCTGCACCTGTGGCTGGACGAGGCGATGGAAGCGCCCAACCCGGCTTCGATTTTGCGCAATTCGGCAGTGGTGGCCTGCGGGGCTTTTGTGCTGATTAAGCTGCAACCGCTACTGGCCCTGTCGCCGATTACGAATGGGGTCTTGGTGGCCATCGGCACGATCACAGCCCTGGGCGGATCCCTGGTGGCCTTGGCGCAAATCGATATCAAACGCACCTTCTCCTACTCCACGAGTGCCTACTTGGGGTTGGTGTTTGTGGCAGTGGGAATGCAGCAGCCGGAGCTGGCCCTGGAGTTGCTGCTCATGCACGGCTTGGCTAAGGCGCTGCTGTTTATGGGGGTGGGATCCCTCATCTACACCACCTCTACCCAAGATTTGACAGAGCTGGGGGGCCTGCGCAGCCGCATGCCGGCCACGGTGGCCGCTTTTGCCGTGGGATCCCTGGGGATGGTGGCTCTGCTGCCGCTGGGGTGCTTTTGGACGCTGACCCGCCTGGCGCTGGTCTACAGCGGGGTGCAGCCGGCCCTGGTGGGGGTGCTGCTGCTGGTGAATGGGCTGACGGCTCTCAACCTGGCGCGGGTGTTTGGCCTGGTCTTTTTGGGATCCCCTCAACCCAAAACCCGCCGGGCCCCTGAGGTGGGCTGGCTGATGGCTCTGCCCATGGGCATCCTGACGGTGCAAACCTTGCTCATGCCCTGGCTGTTGGGGCGCTGGGGGCTCTATCCCGACTGGAACCCGCAGCTGAGGTGGATGGCGGCTCTGCTGACGGCTGCTGGGCTGGTGGGGGCAGCCATTGGCGGCTGGCTGTACTGGGGGGACCAACGGAGGGTATATCTGCCCTGGCCGGAGTTGCAGGATCTGCTGGCCCACGACTTTTACACGGGGCACCTCTACCAAGCCCTGGTGGTGCAACCGGTCAGCGCCCTCTCCCGCGGATTGGAGTGGCTGGATCGCAACGGAGTGGACGGCTTGGTGAACGGGGTGAGCCTGGCCTTTTTCTTCAGCGGCGAAGCCCTCAAGTACACCCTGTCGGGGCGGATGCAACTCTATGTGCTGGTGATTGTCATCGGGATGGTGTTGGTTACAGCTTGGCTACTGCGTTCGCCCCATTTGGGGTTGGCCTATTGATGGGAGAGAGCCATGTTGAGCCTTTTGATTGGGATCCCGTTGTTGGGGAGCATCTTGATTGGGTTGATTCCCGAGCAGGCGGGGAAGGGCTTGCACCGGGCTTTGGCCTTGGGGTTTGGGTGGGTTTTGTTTGGCCTGAGCGCGGGGCTGTTGCTGATCTTTGACCCCCACCTTGGATCCCTGCAATTGGCGGAAAAGATGGCCTGGATCCCCCAGTTGGGCTTGGTTTACGAGTTGGGAGTCGATGGGATCTCTCTGCCTTTGGTGGTGATGACCGGGCTACTGGTGCTGATGGCCATTTGGGCCAGCGGCCAGGTGGAGCGGCCCCGCCTCTACTACAGCTTGGTGCTTATGCTGGCGGCAGCGGTGGCCGGAGCTTTTTTGGCTCAGAATTTGCTGCTGTTTTTCCTGTTCTATGAAGTGGAGCTGATCCCCCTGTATTTGCTCATCGCCATCTGGGGAGGGCCGCGCCGCACCTATGCCGCCACCAAGTTTTTGGTTTACACAGCTCTGTCAGGGATCCTCCTCTTGATTGGCTTTTTCGGCCTCAGTTGGCTGAGCGATGCCCACAGCTTTACCTACACCGTCCTGCAGGCCCACCCTTTACCTCGGCTGTCGCAGATCCTTTTGCTCATTCCCATTCTGCTGGGCCTGGCCATCAAGATCCCCTTGGTGCCCTTCCACACCTGGTTGCCGGATGCCCATGTGGAGGCTTCCACCCCCATTTCCGTGTTGCTGGCGGGTTTGCTTTTGAAGTTGGGCACCTACGGCCTGGTGCGCTTTGGCCTGCAGCTCTTGCCGGATGCCTGGGATCAAGCCGGGCCTTGGCTGGCCGGTTGGGCGGTGGTTAACGTGCTCTATGGATCCCTGAACGCCTTGGTGCAGCAGGATATGAAAAAGCTGGTGGCCTACAGCTCCATTGCCCACATGGGCTACATCCTCTTGGCTGTAGCAGCAGCCACTCCCCTCTCCCTGGTGGGATCCATCTTTCAGATGGTCAGCCATGGCCTCATCTCCTCGCTGCTGTTTCTTCTGGTGGGAGCCGTCTATGCCAACACCGGCACACGGGATCTCAAGCTGCTGCGGGGATTGCTCAACCCGGAGCGGGGCTTACCGCTTATTGGCAGCTTGATGGTGCTAGGGGTGATGGCCAGTGGCGGCACACCGGGCATGGTGGGCTTTATAGCTGAGTTCACCCTCTTTCGGGGCAGCTTTGCCGTCTTTCCCCTGCAAACGCTCCTGTGCATGGTGGGGACGGGATTGACGGCGGCCTATTTTCTGCTGATGGTGAACCGTGTCTTTTTTGGGCGCCTCTCGCAAGTGGCCATAGCCATGCAACGCCACGCCACTGAAGAGCGCCTGCCTGCTGTTGTTTTGGCAACGCTGGTGGTGTTACTGGGCCTGCAGCCTAGCTGGGCAACCCGCTGGGTGGAGTCCACCACCTTGGCCTTGGCCAAGGCTAACCTAGCTGGTGTTGCAGGACTGGTCACTGCCTTTCAGTTTGGGTTGTCTTCCTTTTGATGATTTGATGAGATCGACGGAGTTTCTTTTGCTCCCATGACTGCCACTCTTGCTCCTGCTCCTTCCTGCTTCTTTCTGGCCGGCTTATCTCCTCTGGAGCAACTGCAACTGGCTCCTATTGTCCAGCGCCTAGAGGCAGGGGGAGCCCTTGTGCCGGATGCCCCTGCCAATCGCCTAGAGGTCATTGGCATCCTGCATAGCTACGGCGAGGTGCTGGATGCCTATTCGCGCAATTTGATCTTTATTGCCGACCACCAATTTTTGGAGCTTTTTCCGGCGTTCAAGTATTTCAACGGCGAGATTACCCTGGGCAAATGGCTGCGCTACCTGTGGCATGACCGCATCAACTACGAGTTTGCCGAATACTGCATGAAGGCTATGCTCTGGCATGGGGGAGGGGGGCTAGACCGCTACCTGGATACCCCTGAATTTGTCGAGCGGGCCAAGAGAGCCATCCGGGCCAAAATCCGCTTCAATCCCTTCTTGCAGGGCTTGGGGATCTTGTTTCCCGACTTTGCTCTAGAACAGGTGCGCATGCTGGCTATGTACAGCGGCTTGGGCCAGTTTTGGCGGGTGATGAGCGATATTTTCCTGGCGCTGGCCAAGCGCTCTGAGACAGAACCCCACCTCACCATTCCCGACGTGGTGGCTCACATCCAGCAGGGGTTGGTGGCCGCTGCCGACAAGCCTATCACCTACGCTCCCTGCATCTGGGGCCGCCGCTACGAGATCATCCCTCTCTCGGCGGGTCTGACTTTCCTATCAGATACGGCTATCCCCTATGTGGAAGCGGTGTTTTTCCGCTCTTTTCCCTTTATGGGCACGGTTTCCTACAACGCCCAGGCCCACCAGATCCCGGCTGAGCAGGCTGACTTTGCCTACGGCGCCCTCTACGCCGATCCGCTGCCGGTAGGCAGCGCTGGGATCCCGCCTACCCTGTTGATGCAGGATATGATGCGCCACCTGCCCCCCTACTTGCGAGAGCACTACCGCCGCCAGCCTCGCGGGGATGATGACCTGCGGGTGAAAATCTGCCTTAGCTTCCAAAAGGCCATGTTCTGTGTTATCACTGCCGCCCTGCGGGCTCTTGCCCCCTTCCCTCTGGAAACTCAGGATCCCCAGCAGCAAATGGCCAACCGCAAGTTTCTGGCTCCTTGGCTGCAGCGCCTGCTGGGATCCCGTCTGTTAAAGGTGCAGGAAGAAAGGGTTGAGGCCTAGCTGAGCTGGGAACTGCTACTTTTAGTTACTGGAAGGGGGATCCCCTTTTCGGATACAATATCTGCGCCCAGTTGAGCAATGGGGTGGCGTAGCCAAGTGGTAAGGCAGAGGTCTGCAAAACCTCTATGCGCCAGTTCGAATCTGGCCGCCACCTTTTAAACCTTACTTGCATCCCAAGCAGGGCAAGCATGAAAGACAAGCTGATATTGATGATCCCCGGCCCCACTCCCGTTCCCGAGAGTGCTCTGCTGGCGATGGCACGGGGGCCCATCGAGCACCGCAGCAAAGAGTTCACCGCCATTTTGGAAGAGGTCACCGATGGGTTGCGCTGGCTGCACCAAACCACCTCCGATGTGTTTGTCTTTTCCGCCAGTGGCACTGGTGCCATGGAAGCCGGGATCCTCAACACCCTCAGCCCTGGGGATCGGGTTTTGGTGGGGGTGAACGGCAAGTTTGGGGAGCGCTGGGCGGAAATGTCCGAGCAGTTTGGCCTTCAGTGTGAGCGGGTGGAAACCCCCTGGGGGATCCCTTACCCCGTCGAGATCTTCCAAGAAAAGCTGGCTGCCGACCGGGAAAAAACCATCAAAGCCGTCATCCTCACCCACTCGGAGACTTCCAGCGGCGTAGCCAACGATGTCCAAGCCATTGCTGCTGCTGCCCGCGAGCACGGGGAAGCCCTCGTCCTGGTGGATGGGGTCACCAGCGTGGGGGCAATGCCGGTGTTAATGGACGAATGGGGCTTGGATGTGGTGGCCTCGGGATCCCAGAAGGGCTATATGATCCCACCAGGGCTGGGATTTGTGGCCGTCAGCCCGCGGGCCATGGCCGCTACGGAGCGCTCTAGGTTTCCCAAGTACTACTGGAGCTTTAAGCTGGCGCAAAAGGCCCTGCGCCAAGGCACCACTCCCTTTACACCGGCGGTGAACCTGTTTTACGCCCTGCAGGTTACCCTGCGCATGATGCGCGCAGAAGGGTTGGAAGCCATCTACCGGCGTCATGCCAAGCTGGCCCAGGCCACCCGTGCTGGCGTCAAGGCTCTGGGGCTAAAGCTCTTGGTTGATCCAGAGTCAGCGGCCAGTCCTTCGGTAACAGCTGTACTCGCTCCCGAAGGGATCAACGCTGACACCATCCGCAGCACCTTGAAGAAACACTTCGACATCGCCCTTGCCGCTGGACAAGACCACCTCAAGGGCAAAATCTTCCGCATTGGCCATTTGGGCTTTGTGAGTGACCGCGATGTGCTGATGACCTTGGCTGCTCTGGAGTCAGCTTTACACACCGTGGGCTACAGCGACTTCACCCCAGGGGCGGGAACTCGCGCCGCCGAGGAAGTATTGGCCCACGGCTTCTGAGCCCCCAGCTCAGCTAGAAATCGCAGGAGCCCCGCACTGTACCCGTAGGGTCAGTGCCGGGAGGAATGCGCTTTGATGAAGTACAATGGACTTATGAGCCAAGTCCTGACCATATCCTGTAAGCTCAAGGCGTTCCCGTCACAAGCCGCCAAATTGGACGCGACGATGGATGTCTTTGTGCAGGCATTGAACTGGGTCAACCAGAACACGCCGGAGAAGATCGTCAACGCGGTTAAACTGCAATCCCTTTGCTACTACGAGATTCGAGCTCGGTTCGGCTTGTCCAGTAACTTGGCTCAACAGGTGTGCAGACGGGTGGCAGGCGCTCGCAAAGTGGCGAGACAGCGCAACCGTCCGGTTAAAGAGTTCAAGCGTAGGTTCGTTACCTACGATGCACGTATCTTCTCATTTCGCGAGAAAGACTGGACGGTGTCGCTGACCACGGTGGAGGGGCGAGAGCGCTTTGAACTAGCCATTGGTAACTACCAGCGTGGGATGCTGGCTGGTTCTAACCCCAAATCGGCCACCCTAGTCCAGCGGAAGGACGGCTCCTACTACATCCAGATTTGCGTAGAGAAAAACCCGCCCAAGCAACAAGATACCGACAGGGTGATCGGGGTGGACTTGGGCAGGACGGATATCGCCCATACGTCAGAGGGGGACAATTGGAATGGGCAGCAGTTGAACCGAGTCCGCGACCACTACTCCAAGCTGAGGGCGGCACTCCAACGCAAAGCCAGTAAGGGCACACGCAGTTCGCGGCGCAGATGCCGTCAACTGTTGCAACGGCTGTCTGGCAAGGAGAGACGCTTTCAGTCGCGTCAGCGTTGCGTAGCAAAAACGTGGGTCAATCATCGCATCTCCAAAGTTATTGTCTCCAGGGCAAAAGCTACCAACAGCGCTATCGCCCTGGAAGACCTGACAGGGATCCGAGAAAGGGTCAATCAACAGCCGCGGAGCAAAGCCGAACGGCGCAGGGCCAACGGTTGGGCGTTTTATCAACTCCGTCATTTTCTGGAGTACAAGGCTCTGCGTGCAGGGGTTGCCTTGATTCTGGTACCGCCTGCCTACACGTCGCAGACCTGCCACCGGTGTTTGCACATTCATCCCGACCCTGCGCAATCCTACCGCAGTGGAAAGAAGTTTAAGTGTGGACACTGTGGATGGGAAGGGGATGCGGATTTGAATGGTGCGAATGTGATTGCGCTTTTGGGGGCTGCTGTAAACCAGCCTAGAGGTTCGTGGTTGGCTTGCCAACTGCAGGGCTACCGAAAGCCCGCCCTGTACTGCGAAGCAGTCAGGGTCGGGTAGTTTACTAGTCTTTGACCCATAGCACTGACCCTTGCCCCTGGCTACAATGGGGGGACATGCTTAATAAAACTTCAGAACCCAAGGGTGGCTATGGTTGTCAGCTTGGAACGGGATCCCTGCGTGGTGCCTTCTGCTGGGGAGTTGCGGCAGGTGCTACAGGGGGTTGGCCCTCGTTCTTGTCCCTTGCAGTACAACTTTCACCTACACACTCGTTGTTCGGATGGGCAGATGGATCCCGTGGATCTGGCGGAGCAGGCGCGCCGGCACGGCCTCAAGGGCCTAGCCATCACCGATCACCACACCCTGAAGGGCTACGAGCGAGCCCGCGCCCACCTGGATCGTCCCGACGACCCCATCCTGTGGCCGGGGATCGAGATCACCGCAAACCTGTTGGGCTGTGAAGTGCATATTCTCGGCTACGGCTTCGATCCCACCGATGGTGTCCTGGATCCCTTTACCCAAGGGGAGCAGGTTCCCGGCTTGCCCGCCGCCGACGCGATCCAGGCCATTCAAGCGGCAGGAGGCTTGGCGGTGTTGGCCCATCCCTTTCGCTATTGCCTGCCTGCAGAGGAAATCGTCCCAGCAGCAGCGGAGTTGGGAATAGATGGCCTTGAGGTCTACTACGCCTACAAAAACCCGGAGATTTGGATCCCTAGCCCAGAAGTGACGGAGAAAGCGGAAGAGTTGGCCGAGGCCTACGGACTTTTGAAAACCTGCGGCACCGACTCTCACGGCCCCAGTATCCTGAGGCGGATTTGAGCCAGGCTACCCAGGTGGAGAACGGGCTGCTACGGGCGTGGATAGAGCAACTGTCCAAGCCGACGCAACTGCTCTGCAGTGCCCATACACAGCAGCAGATCCCCCGGCTGCAACAGGGTTTCTCCGCTGGGGCCACCGATCAACTGGCCATCCGCCCGTCGAATCGCCACCACCAAAGCTCCGGATCGGTTGCGCAAATCGGCTTTCCGTAGGGTTTGCCCGACATAAGGACATTCTTGGGCTACCAGCTCGTACTCCTCCAGGTAGAAAGTGCGATCCCGACCGACAAGGATGCCATCCACAAAGTCCACAACCCGGGGGCGTAAGGCAGCCGCCGCCATGCGTTTTCCGCCCGTGATGTAGGGAGAAATGGCATGGGCAACGCCCGCCCGCTGCAGTTTTTGCAAAGCCTCCTCCGTATTGGCGCGGGCAATGGTGCGAATGCGGGGGTTCAGGGTGCGGGCCGACAAGACCACGTACAGGTTCTCGGCATCGGAAGATAGGGCGGCAATCAGTCCCTCCGCCTGTTGCACCCGCGCTTCCAGCAAAGTGGCATCCAGAGTACTATCCCCCTGGAGGGCCACGTATCCCAGCTCTTGAGCCACCTGAATGGCCTCGGCAGACTGATCGATCACCAAAAATGGCACCCCTTCTGCTCGAAACTCTTGAGCCACCTGCCGCCCAATGCGCCCAAAACCGCAAATGATGTAGTGGTTGTTCAGCGCTTCCATCTGTTTCTTCCATTTCCGCTGCCGGATCCCTTCCTGAAAATGTCCCTGGATGAGGGCCTCTGTAAAGCGATTCACCATGAAGCCGATGCTCAAGACCCCCATCAGGATCAAGGCCACCGTAAATAAACGCCCCCGCTCCCCCAGCGGCCCCACCTCCATGAAGCCCACGGTGGTTAGGGTGATAACGGTCATGTAAAAAGCTTCCACCCAAGGCCACTGCTCCACCCCGTGGTACCAGAGGGTGCCGATCAGCACCACACACACCAATGCCCCCACACCCAAGCCGAGGTCTCGCCGGATCCCGGGATCCCTTTTGGCAGCCTGGAAGGGGGGACGAGCAGAAGCCATAGAGCCCAGCCAGATCTAGCCCAGGAAAAGGAAGCAAGAACTAGAATGGGGAAGAACCTGTTGTTGATCGGTAACCAGTGGAGTGCGGATGCCTGAGTACATCAAGGTGGAATATCGGATCGGCAAAGATGGACGGGTCGCCGAGACCGTACTGAATGGTTCTGGCTCCAGTTGTACCCTAGCTACCGCCGGCTTGGAATCAGCTCTTGGAACTGTGCAGAACCGGGAGCTCTTGCCGGAGTTTCACCAACTGACTGAAATTGAGAGGGAGTCTGAGGTCTCCTTGAAGCAAACCTGCTGACCCCATATCCATTTGCTCAGGGTTCTCACCGTCTCCTCATTTTTTCTTTTTGCTTCCCTTCCCGGCCGTATTGCCGGCCCGTGCCGCTCCAACCGCAGCCTGAAACAGCCAAACAGCCAATGGAGCAGCGACAACCAAGATGATGCTGGTGGGGCCGACGCCAAAATCCGGCTCGCCAGAAGCCAACTCGAAAATTGAGCCAACAGCAGCAATGGCGCTGAGGCAGGAAACGGCCAAGAGCAGGTAACCTTTAACGCTGGTGGTCATAGAGAACCCGTTTGAGAACTACACTTGCGCAGTACAGGGCAAGCCGGTCGAATGCGTATTCATTCGCTAAAAAGCCCTCCCACTCCTGAGAGGGCTAACTTTTATGCTAAAGGCAGGGATCCCTGTCCAGCAAGGCAAAACCAAAAGTGGGATCCCTAGAAGTTCAGCACTTGGGGTGTGGATTTAGCCGTTCACGATGATCTTGCCGACCATTCCGGCCCCACGGTGGGGCGTGCAGTAGTAGGTGTACTCACCTGGAGGAACATCAACAAAAGCCGACTCCACCACCTGCTTAGGAGCAGTGAGCAGTGCCTTGTGGGAGAGCTTGGCGGCCAGAGCCGCATCTCCACCGGGCACCTTGTCGAAGACAACATTGTGGGGGTAGACCTTGTTGTTCACCCACTGAACGGTATCCCCTTGATTGATGGTGAGAGAAGGCGGATCGTAGACCAACTGGGCTTTGTCGGATCCCATTTTGACGATGTAGGTTTCGGCAGCAGCAGGGTTGGACAAGAGCGACACAGCTACCCCCCCAACCACAAGGCTGAGCAGGATGAGCTGCAAACGCTTCACCAGGTTGAAAACTAGAGACATGGATTCCTCTCAAAACGTAACAGCAGTTATCCCAGACTTTGCGGCTCGGTTGCCCCTTTCCAGGTTACGAAGAGCACCCAGCCAGGCGGATGGGCAGCAGGGACAGTTGAATTCCCAATGCTCATTATAAGAGGGCTCATCCCAGAATAGAGCAATGCCCAACTGCGGGGCGGCAACATCCATCCTTTACAGGGAGCCGCGGCAGACCGAACCCGCCAAACAGCACAGCTCTTCCAGAAACCTACGGCAACCCTGTTGCCAGGCAACCCGATGCGGCTGGATCCCCAACCACTTGGGGTAGAGCATCTTGGCAGTTGGCGAGCGTGCGCAGGGAACCGAGAGCCAGTTTTCCGGGTCGTCCTCATCTCTACCCAAAAGTGCTTCGCAAAGTTTCGCAAAGTAGAGATTCTTTTTCCGTGGGATCCCTTAAAGTCCAAGAGTGTCTTGCCTAACAAATCCGTAGGGTTGTCGATGCACAAGAAGGGCAAATCATCCTAATCTCAAAGAGCAGGTTCTTGGATGCTGCTGGTCGGTATTCCTTTGAGATTCCTCAATAACATCACCTGAAAGTCAGTTGGTTGTTCAGCCCTCACCAAAATAGGGAGTCTGTTAAGATGAGCGTACAGCGTTCACCCGTAGTTGGTCCAAGCAAGAGTCGGCTTGCAACAAGTTTAGAATCGACGGATCAGCGGCTTAACATTCAAATCTTGGCTCGGTGTATTGGCACTGCCTTGAACCTGGGCGCTCCTCTCAGGGTTGAAGTGCACTACACCTCACAAGCTCGGTAGCAAGGTTTTCTTGGCAGGCCGCTCTAGGGGCACAGCTGCTACTATGGTTTGTGCTTGCCTGGGGCTAGAGTGATTTTTGGGCTTCTTATTTCGTTGTATGTCCGTATAGTCACTGCTGGCTGGAACAGCACACCTGAGGTCTCTCTAGAAGAGAGGAGCTGGGCATAAGCCGACGATTTTAGTCTGGCTGGATTGAGACAACTCTATTCACTACATCATCACATAGTCATTTCAAGTTAGATTAAGACACTTTACTAATTGCTACGCAGTGCCGTCCAAACGCTCTGCGCCGCTTCCGCAACCACCCCCAACCCCTCTCCCATAGGGAGAGAGGAGCTAGGAAGCAACACAACGGAAAAGTCTCCTTCCTGCTTAAAGTGTGCTTAAAGTGATTGTATTTAGCAATGCGCAATGCAGCTTCTGTGGGGCAGGGATCCCGTTCGTCCAAAGCCTTAGGGCTGAAAAACCTGCAGGTCATATTAAACTGCGTGCGGAGTCTACAGAGCTAGTTCTGAACAATCCCCTGGATGATGGCTTCCGTAAGGCGGTCTAATCCTCCCAGGTCAGCTCTCTCGTTTTGGGAAAAGGGGTGAGGACAGTCGCCCAGCAGGCCGGAGAGCAGGGGAACTCAAACTGGTCAGAGCAGCCACAAGCACTTGGCCCAGAAAACCTTCTGCCAAGGGGGCACGGCGCTCTCAGTTGGCTTAACATTATTTCATGACTGGGCTTGGCCTTCACCTTGTCGAGGGCAGCTGGCCCGCCCAGGGTTCGGCTCAACTTCCTTCCCATTGCAGGCAAAACGACCATGGTAGGCATCTTCAAGCGCTTGTTCGGCTCGCGTGGTCAAGCTGCGGCCACGTCCTCACCGGAAACTGTTGCTAAGCCAACCCCAAAGAAAGCGAAAAACGACAATACTTTTTTTCTCGACCCAGATGAAGCCAAAACCCTTGGCAACATCGAGTATATGCGCACCCCCAGGATCGTGAAGCACACCTTCCAGGATTTCGGCAGTAAGGAGAAGGTGGAGGTGGTGGAGCAGGTCTCTTCCCTCAGCAAAGTTAAGTTGTCCACAGAGCAAGCCAAAACTCCTGAAACTGCTGCTGAGCAGGGATCCTCCGCTTCAAGCAGCAGCGGAGTAAGCCCACGCCGTCAAGGGGGATCGGACATGGATACCTTCCGCAATATGGCCCGCAGCCTAAAACGCAAATAAGCCAAACTCAGGTTGATCCCTGTCAGAGCCAACCAGAGGCTGGATCCCAGCTTTCCTCTTCGCAGCAGCGACAGGCGTGATACAACTGCTATCGAGCCGGCTAATCTGCGACTGAACTGAGGAGGAGCAATGGCAATCAAGCGAGGCACCCTGGTGCGGGCCATCCGCGAGAAACTGGAGGGTAGTTTAGAAGCGCAGGCGAGCGATCCTTTTATTCCCAACTACGTTTTCGAGACCCCCGGAGAAGTCGTGGATATCAAAGGTGACTACCTGCAGATTAAGTTTGGGGCTGTTCCCACCCCTACGGTTTGGCTGCGGGCGGATCAGGTTCAGGAGATGGCGGGTTGAGTAGAAGCACGGAATGTTCCCCATCTGCATACCCCGTGATGGGGTGAAGGGGGATCCATGGCACTCCTGGCTGCTCCCAACCGTGAACAAATCCTGCAGCGTAGGCAGCTTTTGCGTCGGCAACGGCGCAGCCGATTCTGGCAGGGATCCTGGCGCCTGACCGGTTCGATGACCCTCTTGGCGCTGCTGGTGCTGGGCCTACGGCAGCCCCACTGGCAAATTCGTCAGCCAGAACAGATTCAGGTAAAGGGTGCCCACTGGGTCGATCCCGCCTGGATACGGGCACAATTGCCCCTGCAGTATCCCCTCAACATTTGGCAGGTGCAACCGGCTGTTTTGGAAAGGGCTTTGCTGGGATCCCCGACCCGCCCCTCTCCCATCGAAAGCGTCCAGGTGCAGCGGCGGCTGCTGCCGGTGGGTGTCATCGTCCAGGTGCGGGAACGGCAACCTGTGGCGCGCGCGCGATGGGGCAACCAACTGGGCTGGGTGGATGTCCAAGGCAACTGGCTGTCTCCGGATCCCTACCGTTCCCCCGCGTCTTGGCCTGAGCTGGAGCTGCTGGGCTGGGAGAACCACACCCCAGAGCAATGGGCGCTGTTGCTCAGGGCTTTACAGCAGTCTGAAATTCAGATCAGGGCAGTGGATTGGCAATCTGGAGCGGGAATTACCCTGCATACTGAGCTGGGCAACGTCTACCTGGGGCCGATTTCCGACCGCTTGCCCTTGCAAATTCAGACCCTCAACCAAATGCGGGATCTGCGCCGCTACTGCGAGTGTACGCCCGACGACATCGTCCACATTGACCTGACCAGCCCCAGTGTGCCCACCTTGCAACTTACCCCCACGGCCACCCAGGAGCGCTGGAAAGACGTGCGGATGCCCTAACTTTGCTATGAACCCGGTGCCGGCGGTGGAGGTGAACCAATTGTGGACAGCTTATCCCGGTCATCCGCCGGTGCTGCAAGGGCTGGATCTACGGGTCGAGGTTGGGCAACATCTGGGGGTGATCGGCCCCAATGGCGCGGGTAAAACTACCCTGTTCCTCACTCTCTGCGGCCTGTTGCCCCCCTGCTCTGGCCAGGTGAGTTTGTTTGGCCAGCCGCTGCGGCCCGGCCAGTTTCGCCCTGAGGTGGGGTTGGTGTTTCAGGATCCCAACGACCAACTGTTTGCCCCATCGGTGGCCGAAGATGTGGCCTTCGGACTGCGCAATTTGGCCCGTCCTGAGGCGGAGATTGCGGCTGCGGTTCGAGAGGCCTTGCACCTGACCGGCACCCTCCATTTGGCCGATCGTCCCCCCCATCACCTCTCCGGTGGGGAAAAGCGCATGGTCGCCATTGCCGGGATCCTGGCGATGAAACCCCAGTTGGTGCTCTACGATGAGCCGACGGCCAACCTCGATTTGCGAGCCCGGCGCCGGTTGATAGTTTTTTTGCAACAGGCCGCCCACACTTTTCTGCTGGCTTCCCACGATCTGGAGCTGATCCTGGAGGTGTGCGATCAGGTCATCCTGTTGGATCAAGGGCGGATCTGGGCCCAGGGATCCCCAGCCCACCTGATGGGCCAAGCCGACCTCATGGAAGCCCACGGCCTGGAAGTGCCCCCCTCACTGCGCCGATAACGACAAAAGTTGAAAAGATATCAAGAATTATTTTTAAGCTGACAACATTTTTGCTTCTCTTAATAAAAAGCTATCGTGCTAATTAAAAATATTGATTTTCGTCCAGGATTGAGTGGGGATATCATTTTGTTAAGTCGGGGATCCCTTCTCTGAGTCGTCCTAATCGATTTTGTATGATCGATTGTGTACAAGAAAGATGTGGACTTAGCTCAGAGTTGGCAGCTTTGCCCGCCTGAGTGACAGTTGCGGTTAACCCTGATGGCTCCTACAACCTGTTCTGACTTCAGTCGGAGGTCTGTGGCTCAGAGCCTTCTCCCCTCAGAGGGGGGTCTCTGGTGGCTGGGGTAGGTGTCGCCGGGAAAAGCTGTCAATCGAGATTTGGGCAGAGGATCTCTCTGATGAAATCGAAAGGAGATTGCATGAGCGAACCCAATAAGCGAGATCAATTTGCCTTGTTGCTGGGTTCGACAACGTTCAGGAACTGAGTGTTCAGAAGTGGAGAGTTGATATGCCTATTGCAGTTGGAATGATCGAGACCCGCGGGTTCCCGGCAGTGGTAGAAGCTGCCGACGCCATGGTCAAGGCAGCCCGCGTTACCCTGGTGGGTTACGAAAAAATCGGCAGCGGTCGGGTCACCGTGATCGTGCGGGGGGATGTCTCGGAGGTGCAAGCCTCAGTGGCTGCCGGTTTGGAGTCTGCCAAGCGGGTGAGCGGGGGTGAGATTCTCTCCCACCACATCATTGCCCGTCCCCACGAGAACCTGGAGTTTGTGTTGCCCATCCGCTACACCGAGGCGGTGGAGCAGTTCCGCACCTAGTCCCCACTTCAGTAAAGTTCGCACCCCAGAAAGTTCGCACCCCACTTTCACTTTCAGCGTAAGGAGTACCTATGGCTATTGCAGTTGGAATGATCGAAACCCTGGGCTTCCCGGCAGTGGTAGAAGCTGCCGACGCCATGGTCAAGGCAGCCCGCGTTACCCTGGTGGGTTACGAGAAAATCAGCAGCGGTCGGGTCACCGTGATCGTGCGGGGGGATGTCTCGGAGGTGCAAGCCTCGGTGGCTGCCGGCATTGACTCGGTGAAGCGGGTGAACGGCGGCCAGTTGTTGTCTTGGCACATTATCGCCCGTCCCCACGAGAACCTGGAGTACGTGTTGCCCATCCGCTACACCGAGGATGTGGCTCAGTTCCGCGAAGGGGTCAATGCCATCCGTCCCTTCACCCGTCCCTGATGCGTATTGCCATTGTGCGGGGCACCGTCACCAGCACTCAAAAGGATCCCAGCTTGACGGGCGTGAAGTTTTTGTTGGTGCAGTACGTCGATCTCGAGGGCCAGCCGCAACCCGATTACGCTGTGGCTGCCGATCCGGTGGGGGCCGGCATTGACGAGTGGGTGCTGGTTAGCCAAGGCAGTGCCGCTCGCCAGCCGCAAGGAAACCAGACTCGCCCGCTGGATGCAGTGGTGATGGCGATTATCGATACGGTCAGCGTTGGCGGTCGCTCTCTCTACAACAAGCGCGATCAACGCTAGCTGGGATCCCTTCCCTTCTCATCTCTCTTGCTGCCCTTGTCCGCCCTACTGCGTTCTAGAGGCTCACGGTTATGCCTGCTCACACCTATGCTGCACCGCCAACGCCCTGGTCTCGCCGACTGGCGGAGCCCAAGATCGATCCCACAGCCTACGTGCATTCTTTCTCCAACCTCATTGGGGATGTGCGGGTGGAAGCGGAGGTGCTGATCGCCCCGGGAACTTCCATTCGCGCTGACGAGGGATCCCCCTTCCACATTGGCGCCAGATCCAACATTCAGGATGGGGTGGTCATCCACGGCCTGGAACAGGGGCGGGTGATAGGAGAAGACGGCCAACCCTACTCCGTTTGGATTGGCAGAAACACTTCCATTGCCCACATGGCTCTGATCCACGGGCCGGCCTACGTGGGCAACGACTGCTTTATTGGCTTCCGCTCGACGGTGTTCAACGCTCGGGTTGGGGATGGCTGCATCATCATGTTGCATTGCCTGATCCAGGATGTGGAGATCCCCCCAGGCAAGTACGTGCCTTCTGGATCCATCATCACCACCCAGGCCGAGGCCGACCGGCTGCCCGACGTCCAGGATAGCGATGCCAAGTTTGCCCAACACGTGATCGGCATCAACCAAGCCCTGCGAGAGGGCTACCAGTGCAGCGAAAACCTCGTCTGTATCGCTCCCATCCGCAACGAACTGCAGCGCACCTCTAACTCAACGGCTACGGAGACGGCACCCATGACTCATTCTTCCCATCGCGGCAATGGCCGGAACGGCGGCGGATCCCCTCTCAAGCCGGAGGTGGTGGAGCAAATTCGTGCCCTGTTGGCCCAAGGCTATCGCGTGGGGCTAGAGTATGCCGATGCTCGCCGCTTCAAAACCTCTTCCTGGCAAAGCGAAAGCCCAATCGCCAGCACCCACGAGGCGGAGGTGGTGCGATCGCTGGGGGCCATCCTGGTGGAGCACCAGGGAGAATATGTGCGCCTACTGGGGATCGATCCCAAGGCTAAACGGCGGGTGCTGGAGCAAATCATCCAAACCCCCGATGGGCCGGCGCTGGTCTCTGGGATGCCCAGCCGCGTCTCGGCAGCCGCTGCTCCGGGTTCTGGGGCGGTCGGCTCTCGCTCTGGCTCAGGGCTGGAGGAGGAGATCCGGACTTTGTTGGCGCAGGGGTATCGCGTTGGCCTGGAGGTGGCTGATGCCCGCCGCTACCGCACCTCTTCTTGGCAGACCTTGAGCAATTTGAGCGGTCAGCCGCAGGAGATCCTGGCCGCTGTTCAGGCTGCCCTAGCAGAGCACCAGGGAGAATATGTGCGCCTGTTGGGGATCGATCCCAAAGGCAAACGGCGGGTGCTGGAGAAGGTCATTCAAACCCCGCAAGGCCAGGTGAGCAGCAGTCCTGCAGGAACCGGCGTGGTGGCAGATACGGCTCCTGCGGCAGGGGGCAGTGCCGGCCTGGATCTGGAGGTGCAGGAGGAGGTGCATCGGCTGCTGGCTCAGGGCTATCGCATCGGCTACGAATATGCCGACGAGCGCCGCTTCAAAACCTCTTCCTGGCAGAGTGGGCCGGCCATTCGCGCCACCCGCGGGCCAGAGGTGTTGGCTAAGCTGACGGCTGCCCTGGCGGAGCACCAGGGAGAATATGTGCGCCTGCTGGGGATCGATCCCAAAGGCAAACGGCGGGTCTATGAGCGCATCATCCAAACCCCTAGCGGAAAATCTGCTGCTGCTGCCGCGGCTCCTGCTTCTGCCCCCAAGGGATCCCTTTCTGGCACCCGCCTCAGCGCCGAGGTGGTGGCTCAGGTGCAGCAGTTGCTCAGCCAAGGCTACCGCATCGGCACCGAACATGCGGACAAGCGCCGTTTTCGCACCTCTTCTTGGCAAAGCTGTAGCCCCATTGAGGCCACCCAAGTGCCCCAAGTGGTGGCAGCTCTGGAAGCCTGTCTGGAGGAACATCGCGGCGAATACGTCCGCCTGCTGGGTATTGACCCAAAAGCCAAACGGCGAGTGCTGGAGCAGATCATCCAAACCCCTTGAGGGATCCCAGCTTTTTTTGACCTCTGTTGGTTCAAGCCCAACCCCCCAGCGATGAGGAGCACTTTGTTGGCCTCTACTTTGCCCAACTCCATGACGCTCCGCGCCTTGCTCGGCCAAAACGGCGAAACTCGCTATTTTGTCAGTGGTGAGGTACAGGTGGAAGCCGGGGCGGGGATTGGGGCAGGGGTGCTGCTGCGGGCCAACCCCGGCTGTCGAATTCACATCGGGCGCGGCGCGTGTATCGGCATGGGATCCGTTCTGCACGCCTGTGGGGGATCCCTCATCGTGGAGGCGGGAGCAACCTTGGGAATGGGGGTGCTGGTGATCGGGCAGGGCACCATCGGCAAAAACGCCTGCATCGGCTCAGAAACCACAGTGCTGAATTGTTCGGTGCTCAGCCAAGCAGTCATTCCCCCCGGCTCGCTGCTCGGGGATCCCACCTATGGTTTCGATCTCCAGGAGGCGGGCGGCAGCAAGCCCATCCCGGCAGAGCCCTCGCCGGCGGCAGTGGAAATGGCTCCAGAGATGTCGCCTGAGCCGTCTCCCCCACCCAGTTCTCCGGTGGCCAATGTTGAAAAGCAAACCCGCCGTTGGCAGGAAGCTGCCGAGCAAACCCAAGAAAAGTCCGGTTCCCCAAGGACCAAAACGCGCAACCTCAACGGGATCCCTGGCCATTGGGAATTGGATCGCCTCTTGAGCAAGATTTATCCCTATCGACAGGTGCTCTCCTCTGGGGATAGCCGGCTCTAATGGCTAAACTGGCGTGAGTAGTTAGGATGCCGATGTCAACCTCCCTGGGCCTGATTCAGACGCGCAGCTTTCCGGTCATCGTGCGCATTGCTGACGCCATGACCAAGTCGGCAGGCGTGACGCTGATCGGCTTTGAGAAAACCTCGGGGGGCTATTGCACAGCCATTGTGCGGGGGGGAATTGCCGATGTGCGCATTGCCATTGAGGAGGGCATTGAGCTGGCCCGCCAGTTTGACCAAGAGGAGATCTCCAGTTTGGTGATCCCGCGCCCCCTGCCCAACTTGGAAGTGGTACTGCCGATCAGCAGCAAGCTGTCTCAACTGGCACAAAACCGCGGCTACAGCCGCCTCAGTAACTTGGCCGTGGGCCTGCTGGAAACTCGCGGCTTCCCGGCAATGGTGGGAGCTGCCGATGTCATGCTCAAAACCGCGGATGTCCAACTGGCGGCCTACGAGACCATTGGGGATGGCCTATGTACGGCCATTATCCGCGGTACAGTGGCCAACGTGGCCATTGCCATCGATGCCGGCATGTACGAAGCAGAGCGCATTGGGGAATTGCACGCGGTGGCAGTGATCCCCCGCCCTCTGGACGAACTGGAGCAAGCGCTGCCCGTGGCCAGTTGTTTTGTTGCTCAACCGGTTACCCTGCCGGTAACCCTTCCTCAAGTTCAGGAACAGGAGGTGCAGCGCAGCGATACAGCCGTAGAGCGGATCCCTGTTTATCTGGAGCCGCCTGAAACTCCCTAGCCCCCTGAGAAACCCATCTGTTGCCCAAGAAAGCCGAGCAGGGCAGAGGGGAAAAATGCTAGGCTACTGGAAGACCTGGGTCCGTGCAGCTCCGACGCCCAAACCGTGTCAGGATCGGAAGATAGCAGCACCACGGGATGCTCTGAGCAGGCGCGTCAACCCGGGTCGCCCTTTGCTACCCCACTTTCCTCTCTGCTGGGTCATTCCCCTTCTCGCCTTTCTCCCCCTTGTCCTAGCAATGTCCGAGACAGACAATCCCCTCGCCAACTGGGCTCAAAAGGCTTTCTACCTCGGCATGGGTTTGGCGGCTGTGGCGGCGGATAATGCTGCCAAGGTGGCCAGCAAAGCGGGTATCCGTCTGATGGAGTTGCGCAAGCAGGCGCAAGCTTTGGTGGACGAGCTGGTGGAGCGGGGGGCGATGACCGCTGAAGAGGCTCGGGCTTACATGGATGCCATCGCCGCCAACGCCAACCGCAAGGGAGAAGACAGACAAACTGCCGGTCCCCGCAAGATCACCATCGACGACATTAGCAATGCCGAGGGCGAGGCAGGCACGGCCATCGAACTTTCAGAAGCGGCCCGTTTGCGCCAGAAGATCGCCGAATTGCAAGCTGAGTTGGATCGCCTCAAGGGCAAATCTTGAGCGGAAGGACAGCCCGGCAGGAAGGTAGGAATGCATTGCTTCCTAGCTCCTCTCCCCTTTTGCATAGCGGAAGCGGTACCGCAGAGCACTTGGGAAGTGTCTCAACCTAACTTGAAATGACCCTAAAGATTGAGGCTACCGTCAGGTGGATCGTCTCTGTGAAGTGTTAGGGATCCTCGCCCTTTAGAGCCGGGGGCAGGTCAAGGTTGTTCATTTCAGAGGTTTCAAAAAACTGCCGTGAGACAGCTTGCAATTCTCCGTCGTCGGAGAAAAGATGGGAACACCCGCCTATCTGGGCAGGAGCATCTCAATCCAATCTTGTTGAGTTTGAGCTCAGGCAGCAGGAATGAGGATCCCGTCTTCCGAGAGAAACCGGGAGCTGAGAAAGGGACGCAGCGCCTTGGGAATGCGAATCGAGCCATCCGGCTGTTGGTGATTTTCCAGCAGGGCAGCCAGAGAGCGCCCCACCGCCAAGCCAGATCCGTTCAGGGTGTGGACAAACTGGGTGCCTTTCTGGCCGGCTTCTTTGTAGCGCAGGTTAGCACGGCGGGCCTGAAAGTCCCAGCAGTTGGAGCAACTGGAGATCTCGCGGTATTGATTTTGGGAGGGGAACCACACCTCCAAGTCAAAGCAGCGGGCTGCCGCAAAGCCCAAATCGCCGCTACACAGCTCCACCACCCGGTAGGGCAGCTCCAGCATCTGTAAGATGGCCTCGGCATCCTGCACCAGCTTCTCGTGTTCGGCTTCCGATTGATCTGGGCGAGTGACCTTGACCAGCTCCACTTTTTGAAACTGGTGCAACCGGATCAGCCCCTTGGTGTCGCGGCCATAGCTGCCCGCCTCACGGCGAAAACAAGGGGTGTAAGCACAGAAGTAAAGAGGGAGGGACTCCGCAGGGATTACCTCATCCCGGTACAGATTGGTAAGGGGAACTTCCGCCGTCGGGATCAGCCACAGGTCGTCGTCAGCACAGCGAAAGCTGTCTTCGGCAAACTTGGGCAACTGCCCCGTCCCCTGCAAAGCGGCGCTGTTGACCAAAAAGGGTGGGATCACCTCGGTGTAGCCGGCTGCAACGTGGCGCTCCAGCATCATGGCAATCAAAGCCCGTTCCAGGGCCGCGCCCGCCCCTACCATAGCCACAAAGCGGCTTTGGGCCACTTTGACCGCACGGCCAATCTCCAGCAACCCTAGTTTTTCGGCAATCTCGTCATGGGGAAGGACAGGATGGGCCGGCTTTAGCTCCTCACCCCAGCGGCGCACCTCTACATTGTCGGCCTCATCTCGGCCAACCGGCACGCTGGGCAGGGGCAAATTGGGCAGGGTGAGCAGCCGAGCACGAATCTCCTCTTCCAGCTCCCGTTCCTGCTGCTCCAGTTGGGCAATCTCGGCCTTGAGATCCACCCCCCGCTGCCGCAGGGCCGCCACTTCGGGGCCTTGGGGATCCGCCCCCTGGCGGAGGATCTCGCCGACTTTTTTGCCGAGACTGTTGCTTTCGGCCTGCAGGGATCCCTTGCGGGCCTCCAACTGCCGCCGCTCCCGATCCAACTGCAGGATCCCATCCAGATCGACTGTGGCCCGGCGGTTTTGCAGGGCTTGGCGTACCTGTTCAGGGCGATCCCGCAGCAGCTTCAGATCCAGCACAGAGATGGTCTACCCTCAGCTCCAGATATCCGACCTATTTCTTTAGCCAGCTAAACATGGCCCGCAGCTCCCTGCCCACCTGTTCAATGGGGTGTTCGGCCTCGCGGCGCCGCATCGCAGTAAGCCCTGGCTTGCCGGCCTGATTTTCCAAGACAAATTCACGGGCAAATTGGCCGCTTTGAATCTCGGCGAGGATGCGTTTCATCTCGGCGCGGGTTTGCTCCGTGATGATGCGGGGGCCACGGGTGTAGTCGCCGTATTCTGCCGTGTTGGAGATGCTCTGGCGCATTTTCTCCAAGCCCCCCTCGACAATGAGATCCACGATCAGCTTCACCTCATGCAGGCACTCGAAGTAGGCCAGTTCCGGCTGGTAGCCCGCTTCCACCAAGGTTTCAAACCCCGCTTTGATCAGAGCCGTCAGCCCACCGCAGAGCACCACCTGCTCGCCAAAGAGGTCGGTTTCGGTCTCTTCCCGGAAGGTGGTTTCCAAAATGCCGGCCCGCGTGCCACCGATGGCTTTGGCATAGGCCATGGCCCGCTCCCGTGCCATTCCCGAGGCATCTTGATAGACGGCAAACAGGCAGGGCACCCCTTCCCCCGCTTGGTAGGTGCGCCGCACCAAGTGCCCAGGGCCTTTGGGGGCAACCATGATGACATCCACGTCTGCCGGCGGCTGGATCTGCCCGAAGTGAATGTTGAAGCCATGGGCAAAGAGGAGCACGTTCCCCGGCTGCAGGTGGGGACGGATTTCGCCCTGGAAAACGGCCTTTTGCACTTCATCGGGCAGCAAAACCATTACCCAATCGGCGGCAGCGGCAGCATCCGCCACCGTTTTGACCATTAAGCCGTCTTGCTCGGCTTTGGGCCAGGAAGGGCTGCCAGGGTAAAGGCCAACGATGACCTGGACACCGCTATCGCGCAAATTGAGGGCGTGGGCGTGGCCTTGGCTGCCATAGCCGATGATGGCAACGGTTTTATCGGCCAAAGGCTCCAGGTTGGCGTCGGTGTCGTAGTAGAGGCGGGCCATGGTCGAGCAGGGCGTGAGCAGGTGCTTGACTAGGATAGCAGGATTGGATCCAACTTGCTGACCTCAAGCGCCGTGATGAACAGTTTTCACCCACCTTAGGCGCTTGGGCTGTACACACATGCGAGCGGTTGTGGCGATCATAACCGGCAGCCAGTGGAGCATGTAGACCAAGCCCAGGGCGGTGTGCCACCAAAGTCGCCGTCCGCGCAAGCCCTCCACCTGGCGTAGCCCCCGGTAAAAAGCCACTGTCAGGCAGCCCATCACCAGAGCGTTCAAGGGGAGCAGCACCGAGGAGTGGCCCGCCAACAGCACCCAGAGGGTGTCGGGAACCAAGGCCATCGGCAGCAAGTACTGAGAAATAAAGAAGGCCCAGAGATCTACTGTTTTGGCCATCCCCATCCGGCGACCGAGGATCCCTGGCCAGTAGTCGAGATAGCGCTGGTAGCCCCCTTCCGCCCAGCGGCAGCGCTGGTGCCAGAGACTTTTCCAAGAGGTGACCCCTTCTTCGACGATGGCCGGCTCCGTCAGAAAGGCGATATCTACGCCCGCCAGGTGCAGCTTGAAGGTGAGATCCAGGTCGTCAGTGAGGGTGCTCTCATTCCAGCCGCCGCACTTTTCCAAGACATCTCGCCGCACCAGTTGGCCATTGCCGCGTAGCTCGCCAATGCCCCTCACGGCCACGCGCTGCTGCTGAAAATAAGCGTCGGAGGCCATTTCCGCCACCTGCCCCAGAGTCCAGAAGTTGACGTTGGGGTTGCTCAGGGCCTTGCGCACCTGGACAGCGCCTACCGTCCGTCTGCTGAAACGGCTGCGCAGGCTTCCCACTTGAACAAACAAGGGCAGAGTGCGGGCAAGAAAATCCGAAGGCACCACAGCATCGGCATCGCAGACCAGGATGATCTCCCCTTGGGTGAGGGGCAGTACCTCGTTGAGGGCGCCGGACTTACCCCCGCCCCGCCCCGGCTGCCGCCGGTAAACCCGCAGATGGGGGATCCACTTTTGGGCTTCCCGCAGAACTTCAGGGGTGGCATCGCTGCTGTTGTCGTCGATGGCCCACAGCTCCAGATGGCTGGTGGGGTAACGGAGCTGGGTCAAGCTGTGCAACAGCCGTGGGAGCACTGCGCTCTCATTCTTGGCTGGGATCAACACAGCCACACGGGGCAAGGCCAGCCCGCCCAACTCAGAAAGCCCGCTCTGCCCATCCCGTTGCATTGGCAGGACAGAGTCATTGTTGTTAGGGTCATCGCTGTTATCTGTTGACCTGGGATCCCGGCGGGTCGCAGCGGCAGGAGGAAGTCTCAGAGGGGGCAGGGAGGTCGCCGGTTGCAGGCGAAATAAGCGGCTAATGTGGATCACCATGAACGTGGCCAAACCAACGGTGATCCAACGGGCCGTCGGCACCACATGCATCAGGCTGACCAACCCCCACACCATGGCCAGAACCAGCAGAGCCTTGAGACGGCGGCGCTGGGCCGAGGTGAGCAACCAATCGGGAAGATGAAGATCCTCGAGAGGCTCTGGCTCTGACCAGACGAACTCAGACATGGGAATCCTCCCCCGGGCGGCAATGTTACCCAACCTCGCCAGCCTGTGCGAGCGTTAACCCAAAGGCTGTTAAGAGGTTGTTACCTATTGTCACCCATTGTGTTGGCGAAACGGAGTTCTCGAGAACCTACAGGCGAGAAAAATTGGGGATCCCGACTGCCGCTTCTCCGGCAAGGGGGTGAGTAGCCTATGGGTTACCGCGAATCTCTTTGATCACCCCATCTTCCAGAAGGATCTCGACCTGCATTTTCTGGATCAGGTTGTCTCCTTTTTGGACTCGGAAGAAGCTCTCCACATTGCCCTGCAGCACTTCTTGGTTAAGCTCCAGGGTGCTCAGTTGGTTGATCTGCTGCAACAATTGGTTTTTCTGATCCAAGAGGCGGATTTTCTGCTCGTTCACGCGGCTTTTCACCGCTTCCACCTGTTGGAGCACTTGAGGGCTGTTGGGGTTGGGGCTTTGTTTCTCCAGTTCGGCAATAGCCCGCTTGCCCTGAAACTCCAGTTGTTGCATCTGAGCATCGGTGGCTTCGATCTGCCGCTCCAATTGCTCCTGCATTTCCTTTTTCCAAAGGGGTGTGACCACCACCTTGATGGGAATGTTGCGCTTGAGCAGTAATTGAGTGCCGTTGCTGACGTTGTTTTCTTCCATAAGACTCATCCAGGCAGACGACCAACCAAACCAGGGGCTTGTGCCCATTGTAGAAAGCTCCCCTCAAAAGCTCTGGGGTTGGGGAAGAGGAGCTTGACAGACCGGATCCTCCCCCGCCGAGCCGGAGAATCCATCTACTTATCCTACCGGCTGGGATCCCTGCGGTAAAGTCTTGATTTCGGGAAACTGCAATTTTGGTTAAGGATCTTAAAGGCCGCCGCCTTGCCCTGGCACAGATTCGGCTAGCGTGAGAGACAGTGTTCTTTTTTGCGGCAGCCATGAGCGAACGGGCCTCGACCCCTTCCAAGCCCTCTGCTGGGATCACCGAGCCGGTGCGGATTGCCTCTCGAAAAAGCGAGTTGGCTTTGGTGCAGACCCAGTGGGTGATGGGTCAGTTGCAAGAACACCATCCGGGATTACCTCTGGAGCTCAACACCCTTTCCACCCAGGGAGACATCATCCTGGATGTGGCACTGGCCAAAATTGGGGACAAAGGTCTTTTTACCAAGGAATTGGAAGTTAGCCTGCTCAACGGCAGCAGCGACTTGGCGGTACACAGCCTTAAAGACTTACCCACCCGCCTGCCGGAGGGCTTGGTGTTGGGGGCGATCACGCGGCGGGAGGATCCCCTGGATGCTTTGGTGGTGGGGGAAAAGTTCCGGGATTACCGACTGGCCACCCTGCCAGAGGGGACGGTGATCGGCACTTCATCGCTGCGGCGGCTGGCCCAACTGCGCCATGCCTTTCCCCACTTGCACTTTAAGGATGTGCGGGGCAACCTCAACACCCGCCTGGCTAAGCTGGAGCGGGGAGAGTACGATGGCCTGATTTTGGCGGTGGCCGGCTTGAAGCGTCTGGGCAAAGCCGACCGGATCCACGAGGTGTTGGATCCCAGCGTGTCTCTGTACGCGGTTGGCCAGGGATCCCTGGGGCTCGAGTGCCGGCAGGGGGACGAGCGCATCCTCGATTTGGTGCGACCCTTGGCGGATGTGGAAGCGACGGCGCGCTGTTTGGCCGAGCGGGCCTTCTTGCGGGCTTTGGAGGGAGGGTGTCAGGTGCCCATTGGCGTTCACAGCCAAGTCCGAGGGGAGGAGCTGCACCTAACCGGTATGGTGGCCGAGCTGGATGGCCGGCGGCTCATCCGCGATACTCAGACGGGATCCACCGCCGATCCCGAGGCAGTGGGGATGGCTCTTGCAGAAAAGCTAAAACAGCAGGGGGCCGACGAGATTTTGCAAGCCATTTTTGCCCAGGCCCGCCGTTAGGCTTTCCTATTTTTTCTGAGTAGGCTTTGAGAACTTCAGCTAGGGTCAGCTGAAGAAAAGGGGGAACAATGAAGTCACCCCTACGTGAATTGCACTCAAATGGGAAATTCGCATTCGCAGCAGCAGTATCTAAGCTCTAGCTCAGCTTGCAAAACCGCAAACTTTGTAAATTCTTGTGAATTCCAGCTCAATTCCAGCTTTTTCCTTTGCTTGATCATGTAGCGGGGCTTGGCTTCCTAGAAGGGCAAGAATTAGAGACGGGAGAAAATCCGCCGCTCAAATTTCAGCCCCAGCCAGATTACCCCGATCCCACAGGCCACCAACACCGCCGACTTGGCCAACAGGCCGGTTGGGTACTCGAAAAAGCGGGTCAGCACCACCAGGGTTAGCCCCAACAGTCCCTGCCAGAAGCGCCCCCGCCGCCCTTGCTGTAGCCCTTCCCAGCAGAGCACTGCTGACAGCCCCAGCAACAGCAAGGTCACTATCCAGGGGGCAAAGAGGACCAAGGCTGCTCCTGCCGTCACGTTCAAAGGCACAGCGCTGCCGATCCCCAGCAAAAGCGCCAAGGCAACCAGAGAAATCAGAACAGCAGCATCCTTCAGCCAAGACGAAACGGGCTGGGATCCCTTCTCCTGCCAACCCTGCCACCAGCTCCAACCGGCTAGCAATAGCAATCCTGCTGCCGACAGGCCCGCCCAGGGATCCCCAACGTTCCAGAGGGGATCCTCGGAAAGATCGACCCACCTCCCGACAAAGCTCCAGACATAGAGCAGGACACCCAGCCCCAGCAGAGCCAAGTTCTGGGCTGTCGGGGCCAAATCCAAGCCTTGCTCCAGCTCGCCGGGAAGCTCTGGATCCCTTCCTTCAGTTAAAACCCGGCTTAGCCAAGGCTTATGGCGTTGGTGCCACAGACCCAACCCCCACACAACTGCAACACCAAGCAGATGCAAAAGGGTTAAACCTTGGAAAGAGCTGCCCAAACGCTCGGCTAACCCTTGCAACGCCAGGCCAAAGTTCACCACGGCCAGGGCAAAAACCCAGCGAGAGCAACACCAATAGGCCAGAGGAACCAGCAGGCCCAGGGTCAACCAAGGATAGAGGAAGTTGACAGTCCCCCAATCCACGAAGTCGGCTACCATCCCCAAGCCCAGCAGAAGGCAGGCCAGTACACCACTGGGGCTGTGACGCAAGCTGTAGGCCATGGCCAAACTGCCCATCCCCCAGGCCCAAAACAAGCCTGCCGCGGATCCGCCAAGCTGAACCCACTGCGCCATCAGGCCAATACAGGCTCCCAGGGTCAGTTCACCGGCTATCAGCAGGGCGCTGCCCAGCCGTCGGGATCCCTGCTGCCAAACCTGGAAGCCAGCCACCTGCAGCCCTACCATGAGGGCCAAGCACCCCCAGGCTCTTGCCCAGCGGGGAATGGCAGCCCAGTTGGCCGCCACAAAGGAGATCACCCCTAGGCCCACCAGAACTGCGCCAAACAGCAGCAGCACCAAGACAAAACGGCTGCCGGCCGCTCGGGGCAAGCTATCCAGTTGGTAGTACTCCCACAGCCGATCCCGCTGCTCAGGTTCGATCAACCCCTGCTCCACCCAGGTGTTCAGCAGGTTGGCCAGTTGGCGGCGGAAACGCTCGCCGGGGTAGGGGGGGCGGGGAGAGGTCATGGCGGGATCCCGACAAGCGAAAGGAGGCTCGGGCGTTAAAGGAGTGGGATCGCTGAGGCGATTATAGTCCCTCACCCCTGGCTCCTCTCCCTCTAGGAGCATGACTCTAGTCAATAATAAGCTCAACTATACTGAAAATAATGTATAATATGTTCAGTACAGATTACTACCAGTTGATCTTTCTGTTTACTTTCGAGTCTGCCAACATGGTAGCCAAAGCAAAGCAGAAAATTGGTAGTAAGACGACACGGAAACTGCGCTTTGGGTATTCTACTCAAAGCTTTGCGGGATACCGCCATTCTGTTTGGACTCCGTCCCGCTAACGCGAATGGAAACAAACAGAATGCTATCGCTGCATAGTTGAACAGTGATGTTCAGCAGTGTTCAGCGTAAATGTATCAGAGAAGGAATTGGGATCCCACTGCCTGAAGCACCCGCTGCAACACCTCTTGATAGCCAGCCACCGGATCCCCCAGATCAAAGCGAAAGAGATCCTTGTCCAGCACTCGCGGCTCGGATCCCTCCCGATCCCAAAGACGGCAGGTATCGGGGCTAATCTCGTCGGCTAGCAGGATCTCTCCCTTCTCGTCCAGGCCAAACTCCAGCTTAAAGTCCACCAGCTCCAGCTGACAGCGCCGCCAAAAGGCCTGCAGATGAGAGTTAATGGCCAAAGCCAGGGATCCCAAGCGCTCCACCTGCTCCGGCGTGGCCAACTGCAATAGGCGGATGTGGTCGGGGGTTACCAGGGGATCCCCTAGGGCATCGTTTTTGTAATAGAACTCTACCAGCGGCGGCTCGATGGGAAGGCCCTGCTCCAGGCCCAGCCGTCGGCAGAGGCTACCCGCTGTGCGGTTGCGCACCACCACTTCCAAAGGCAGGATGTGCAAGGCTCGCACCTGCATCTCGGTGGGGCCGGTTTGGGCCAAGAAATGGTTGGGGATCCCTTGCTGCGCCAGGTAGGCAAACACATGGCTGGAGACGGTGCAATTCACCTCTCCCTTGCCGGCGATGGATCCCCGCTTTTGGGCGTTGAAGGCGGTGGCGTCGTCTTTGTATTGGCAAAGATAAACCCTGGGATCGGCAGTGCGGTAGATGCGCTTGGCCTTGCCCTCGTAGAGCAGCTCTTGGGGGGAGAATGGCATACGCTAACCCCTAGTATCCGGCCAGCCGTCCGCGGATCCCTTGCCAGAGGGTAATGGCCAAGATGCGCAGATCCAGCCACAGCGACCAGTTTTGCACATAGTAGAGATCATACTGGGTGCGGCGGGCAATGCTGGTATCTCCCCGCAGGCCGTGGATCTGGGCCCAGCCGGTGAGGCCACTTTTTACCAAATGCCGATCCGGATACTTGGGGATCTCCTGGCTAAACTGCTCGACAAAGTAGGGCCGCTCTGGGCGGGGGCCCACTAGGCTCATTTCCCCTTTCAGGACGTTCCACAGTTGGGGCAGCTCGTCCAGGTTGGTGCGGCGCAAAAAGGCTCCTATCTTGGTTCGGCGCGGATCCCCGGGGCGCGTCCAGCCCGGCTGGCCGGCTGCCTCAGCATCCACTCGCATGGTGCGGAACTTGGCAATCCAAAAGCGACGCCCGTCCAAGCTCACCCGCTCCTGCCAGTACAAGATGGGGCCAGGGCTAGTGCAGGCTACCAACAGGGCAATAATCAAAAACAGAGGGCTAAGCAAGATCAGGCCCAGGGAAGCTCCTAGGATGTCTAGAGCTCGCTTGAGGAACCGGTTGTGGGCGTAGCGCAAAGGGGGCTGACGCAGAGTTAGCAGCGGGATCCCGTCGAGAGACTGCAGGCTGAAGTTCACCGTTAAAAAACTTAAGATATCCGGCACCAAGCGCACCTGCACCGACAATGTTTGCAAACTGAGCAACAGAGGAGCAGTTGCCAGCTCCGGTTGCCCAAACCACACCTCCTGCACTTCTGGGTGGGCTTGCAGATAGGCAATCAAATGGACCAGATCCAGACGCTCAAGAGCCGACCAGGAAGGCTCAAGCTGACTGCACAAGCAGGAGAGGGTTCCTCGGGATGAGCCGGACAGAGTCCTGTCGGCAGACTCAACCCCGCCAGAGGTAGGGCGGGCGGTGTTTAGTACTGGATATGAATCTTGACAGGGATCCCCATTTTGAGATGGGGGATCTTCCTCAAAAGAGCCTTGCTCTACGCCTGCCCAGGCGACTACCTGGAAGCCCAACTGCGGGGATCGCTGCAATCGCTCCAACACTTCCGCCAACACCGACCAGGATCCCACCCAGATGACCTGCCGCCGACCGTAGCCCCTAGAGCACAACCAGCCCATGCCCAGCCGCAACCCCACCCGTACCAAAGTCAAACTCAGCAGAGCCAACAAGCCGGCGTAGCCCACCACCAGCCGCGACAAAGAGACCGAGCGAACGAAAAAGGCCCCTGCCAGCACCAAACCAAACGTCAATCCCAACCCCACCAGCAAACTGGCCCATTCTTCAAAGCGAGACAAGCGCTTCGACTCACCGTATCCGCCTAAGCCCGCCTGAATGCCCCAATAACTGAGGGCGGTCAACAATCCCAAGGCCGCGTAGACATCCCAAGGCAAGAGCTGATGAGGACGCAAGCTGCGCAGCCAGTAGCCCGCCCCAAAGGCCAACCAAATACAAAGGCCATCGCCAAAACAGGCCAAGGGCACCCACAAACGATGCAGATCCAGACGAGTTTTATAGCCGCGTTCGGCCAAGGGTTATCTCCTTCGGCATCAAGACCGTTGACAATCTTACAGAAAAGATTGTGCATCTGAGGCTATTGGACAAGATCAGTGTTGACCAAAACTTGAATGGGTAGCCCTCACCAGATAATTCTATTGACGGCCCTTCCCAGCTTCAAAGGACTTCATGCTGCTGACACAAAATAAGTTCTTTAAGTAATTGGGATCCTCATCATGCAAGAGATAAAAATCCCTGTTGAGTGGGTTAAGTACCGTCGGAAAAGGCTGTTGTAGAAACTACCAGAATTGCAGACATTAGATGTCGAAACATGAGAGTTTAAGCAATGATCAAAGTGCAGTCTGAGAACAGCAATGATGACAGGATACTACGATTTCGTTGCCGGGCCGGCTACTGCCAGCAGAGATACACCAAAGGGCAGAGAAAACTTAGGTATCAGATAGGCTTCTGCAGCAAAAATACCCGTCAGCAGTCGATTGAGCCAAAGCGGCGGCATTTTCAGATCTTGGCTTTCCCTCAGGCGAAGCACTTTCTGCATTATGCGGATCCCTGAAATGATTGGGAAAAGAAAACTGTTGAAGAAAACAAGGGTATAAACTTCTAGACCTGAGCTTTTAAGCAACGACAAAAGTTGCCCGCGGGTATATCGTCTCTTGTGATGATTAAGCTCATCATGTAAACTCCACAGCCACGGATAAGCCGGAACAGTTACAACTAAGTAGCCAGATGGGGTTAACCTTTGACTGAGGGCTAGGAGAGCTTCTTTGTCATTCTCCAGATGCTCCAGCACATCCAGCAAAGCAATCAAATCAAATGGCTGAGAGCCAAAAGGGATCCGATGCGGCAACTCACCCTCGGCAACGATGCCAATACCGCGAGCTTGGGCCAGCGGCAGCGCAATCTCACTCTTTTCCATAGCCCAAACTTCGCCAAATCTGGATAACATCTCCAGGTTGCCGCCACTACCACAGCCAGCTTCCAAAATACGAGCAGAGGGTAGAAGTGATAGGGATCCAATAACCCGACTCAAAATGTGACGGCGACCCAGAAACCACCAATGCTGGTCTTCCAAGTCTGCCATTTGTTGGTAAGCCTTGGGATCCATACCCGTAACCCAACAAAAGATCAAAAACAGGATTAGCCGCAGAAGGGGTTAGCAGAGCATATCTATCTAAACTAAGTTTAGGGGGATAATCGAGCCTTTCCCCAGCGATGCTTACGATACCAGGCCGCCACGTGGGGACACCACGCTTCAAAGTGGGGCCAAATCAGTTCACACAGATGTTGAATTTCTCGTTGAGCATCTTCTTTGGCTCGTAAATCCAAAAAATGCATTAGACTACGGCAATTGAAAGAGACCACGAAGTGTTGTCGGATCCCGTAGCCAATGATGTTACGGGCATCTTCATAGGGCAATCCGCACTCTTCTACCAGGCGATAATAAGCAATGGCCTGGCTGCGATATTGCGCAAGAATGATATCCAAAGCTTCGGGGGAGATGGGCCTAAAGCCTTGGCGGGTTTTGGCCTTGCCCTCCTTGACGCTGGCAGGAACGTAAAACAAAGTTTCCAGCTCTTGCAAAGACAAGGAGGACTCCGTCCCGCCACTGTGCTCCGCATTGCTGACGCAACCGCAGCCGGTCTCGCCAACAGGAGCAGCAGTCTCGGTTGTGCTCCGCACCGCTGACGCGAACAAGAGCTTTTTGCCCAAATCGGCAATTTGCTGGCCTGTATATCGGAAGGATTGAACATCAAAAGAAATTCCCACCCGATGAGTACGGGCCTGTTGCATGACGGCGTGGGGAAAATAGCCCACCCCAAACGTGATCTGAGGATGCTCTAGAGGCCCATAGTGGCCACGGTTGCCCTCCAGCAAATGCCTCACCACGGCCTCTCCATACTTTTCCGGGATCCGGCTCTCTGGAGTGACAAAATCAGGGCTGTAATCCTGATGCATGGCCTGGTAGATGACCCGTTCTGGATCTGGGGTTTGATTCAGCACCACAACTTGAAACAAAGCATCCACAGGCTGCATCCCCTAGTGCTTCGCACCGCATGTTAGGATTCTGAGATCCTTGTAAGATCATATTGGCAGCGGAGAACGCCAACGGCATTGGCTTGCTCCACCACAGAGCATATTCCCTATCTGCCCCCACCCTGAGGTATTCCTTAACTCAGTGTAAGGAGAAGAGAGACCGAAACACCTTGGCTATAGGAGCCTACGAGCTCGAGTTTCCTCTGCCAGCACCAGGCTTAGGGCCGGATTGCTGCGCAACAATCCCGCTACATAGAGGGTATAGACTTTCCCCGCCTCCAGCTGCAGGTCAAACCGTTGCAAGGGAATGCTCCGGCTGGGAGCCGACTGCACACTTGGCGCGGAGGCTGAAGGGGCTATGGCCACTTGAATTTGGGTAAAGCCGGGGCGCATAGCTTGAAAGGTGGATACTTGTCCAAACGCCAACTGGGGCAGCAGTACCCGCCCTTGCTCCCCTTGCCATTGCAGGGCCGGCGCATCGGGAGCAGCGTGGACAAACCGCACCAGGGCTTGATCAAAGGGCGGATGGATGTTGTCCTCTAGGACCAGGGCCGTCATGCGATTCGGCTCGTTGGCAGCAACCACCGAGAATACTCCCCCGCCCCTGAGATTGGCTACGGTTCTGGCCGCAACCGCAGAACTCGCAGGCTGGCCAGGGTTCTCAGGCGTTGAAAACAAAACAATGTCGTACTCGCCCGCCGGTATGCGCACGTACTCGCTCACCGAGCCATAGGCTATGCCCCGAGCAGCCTTCACCCCTCCCACTTCCAAGTCGATCCGAGGGGCATTGGGGGCCACATGCACCAACCGCACCTGCACTTCAGAAACCCCTGCAGATGCCGAAGGCATCGGGATGGCACAGCCGGACAAAAGCCCCGACATCAACGATCCACCCACCACGCAGAGCACTGCGCCCACCCACCGTCGCACCATGTTCACGCTCACTCCTACTCCTCACACCCAACGCTCACCGGGGATCGAGCTGCTGTGTTCCGCCAAGCCAAGGGGCGCTCTCGCTCCCCAAGAGTTCGTATTGGCGCAAGGGATCCCACCCTGCTGACGCCAAGGAACCTGCTCTTGTCTTACTCCACTTTTGCGCCCAATGCCATAGAGCTATGGGACGAGTTGGGATCCGATCCCTTCTAAACCAAAGGGAACTCGCGGGACTTCGCCTCACCTGCAGCATCTGGGTTGGGGGCAGGGATCCCTGGCTGTTCGCGCTCGCGGGACGGAGTCCTTGGAGACCGACGGCTAAACAAGCGGAAATAAGTGCTCACAGCCAGCTCTTTGAGCGGGAAAAGCAAGTAGGTCAGGGGGTTGATGGTGACGATGATGTTGCGGCAGTCTCGTTTGGCCTGGGCCAAGATCTGAGCGGCCACCCAATCTCCCGACATAACCCCAATGGGATTGAGCTGGCTCTTGAAGGGGCCGAGGATGAGCTTGCGCACTGTGCAGGGAGCATCGAGGCGGCGCAGAGTAACCAGATCGCCTAGGGCCCTCTTGGAGAGCTCGTAGAGGGGACTGAAAGCAGGGCTAGCCTCAGCCTCTGAGGTGTTCACCCACACCTCTTTGGTGGCCATCTCAGGGTTGCCGCGCACCGTCTGGAAGAACAGCTCCATTAGGCGCCAACTGGAGAAAGTGTTGACGGCATAGGACTGGCGGACAGACTCGGGATCCCGTTGCCTGTGGACGTTCAGGCCGTGGTTGAGCACCAAGATATCCACCCGCTCCAGCAGCTCAGCCAGGGATCCCTCTTGCCCCACCTGCCAGCGAACGGTCTCCACCGGCTGGATCTGGCCGTCCACTTCGATGTGAACCGAATCCGAATGGGAGCTGAGGGCGATGACTTTGGCCCCCTGCTGGTGAAAATGCTTGAGCAAGGCCCGGCCCAGGGTGCCGGAGGCGCCGGTGACGGCTACTCGCTTGCCTTTCAAGGAGAGACTGGTGCCCATGAGCCGATCTACGAGAGTCAGGGTGCCGCAAAAATAGGCGTTGGTATCGTCGAAGTGGTGCCGCCAGTGGTAGGCGCGGTTGACATGCCATTGGCTGGGAGGAACGGGGAAAGGCCCCGGCTGGTGGGTGATATCCGTCTGCAGGGCCAGCCCCCAACCCCGCAGCATACCAGCCACCCAGAAACTGGCCGAGTAGACCACCCCCACCGCTGCCGCCAGGCCGTACAGCAGGGATCCCTGGCCCAATACCACCACCCAAGGGATCCCGGCCAGGATCATCGTCGCCGCTTCGGGAACGTCGTGGTGCCACTGGGATTCTCGGTACAGCTGTGCATCCACCACGCTAAGGTCGGGGCGGAACAGGCGGTGGTGCAGGATGTGTTTGGGCATCAGCCAGGGCCACCGGTGGGCCAGCCAATGGCGCCCATCCCGCACGATCTCAGCCCAAAGGATGGAGGCTAGGGCGACAGCCCCCACCCCTATCCAATGACTTACGCTGCTGACATCCATAGACTCGCTTGCGGTGGCCAAACTGCTCTTGGGCTTGTCGTCGCCTCTTCTGTAGGCTTAGTTAGCAACCCTCAAAAATCATCGCAAAGATTCTTCAAAAGATCATCTGCGAGCCTGTCTTCCCTCACCCCCGGCCCCTCTCCCTCAGGGAGAGGGGAGGTAGAAATCAAGGGGCTACGGGCTGAAGCTGATACATTTACGCTGAACACTGCTGAACATCACTGTTCAACTATGCAGCGATAGCATTCTGTTTGTTTCCATTCGCGTTAGCGGGACGGAGTCCAAACAGAATGGCGGTATCCCGCAAAGCTTTGAGTAGAATACCCAAAGCGCAGTTTCCGTGTCGTCTTACTACCAATTTTCTGCTTTGCTTTGGCTACCATGTTGGCAGACTCGAAAGTAAACAGAAAGATCAACTGGTAGTAATCCGTACTGAACATATTATACATTATTTTCAGTATAGTTGAGCTTATTATTGACTAGAGTCATGCTCTCGGATCTCGACCGGATCTCCAACGGCCAAACCCAAAGCAGCAGCCGTCCCGCCGCGAAACTCCAGCACACCGTCCACCGACTGGGAAGGAGGCGGCCCATAGGTGGGGCAGGGTTGGGCGGGGCAGCCGGGCACATCGGCGGCAATGTACACCACCTTGCCTTGGTGAAGGAAAATGATGTCCAGGTTGATCAGGGTGTTGAACATCCAAAAAGAAGCTGGCTGGGGCGGATCAAAGGGAAACCACATGCCCCGATCCGGCGGCAAATCGGTGCGAAACATCAGGCCCAAGCGCTGTTGCTCAGGGGTGCGGGCCACCTCTAGCTCAAAGCGTTGGCCGGCAAGGGTGACTTCGGCTTCAACCGGCAGTTGCTGGGGCTGCCCTATGGCTGGGGGGGATGGAGAGATGGCTTCGGTTACCTGAGTTTGGGAGGCGGGAGATCTCTCCGTGGCAGCAGTACATCCCAAGCCGGATCCCAGGAGCAGTAGAGCCAGGCCCAAGGCGACTCTGCACCCTTTTGGAACGTGTATCGTGAACAGAACCATGTGGCACTCTCCTGTGCAGGCTTCATCCTATCGCGCCAGACGCTGCTGCTGCGACTTGGCCAACCGGATGCAGAAAGTTCCCCTCTGGGAGGGCCTTGCCAATTCTTGCTTGCCGGAAGCTGCCTGCGTCTTTCCACCTTGAGCGCAGCGGAAATGGCGTCCCTGGGCAAGAGCAGCCCGCAACCGACCCGATAGCATAGCCATAGACTTTGTCGTTCCCCACCCTGCCAGGAGAGCCGTATGAAAGACCCTTTCAATTTCAATTTCAATAGATTCAATAGATCCTCGGTGAGCTGGATCCCGCTTCTGGCTCTGCTGGGTTTACTGAGCCTGGGCCTCTGGCCCACTCACGGGATGGGATCCCGTTCACAGGAAACCCCGGTGCGGATTCCCTTTGAGCCAACGGTGACCTATGGGGAAGGGTATGGGAAAAAGACCGTGGCCCAACAAGCCCAAAGCCGCTTTGCGCTGAAACTGTTTGATCACCTGCTCCGTCAGCAGCCCCAAGAGAACCTCTTTTTCTCCCCCTTGAGCATCCGCCTGGCCCTGAGCATGCTCTACAACGGCGCCTCTGGGGAGACTCAAACGGCAATGGCCGAGGTGCTGGAGGCACAGGACCTTTCCCTCAATGAGTTGAACTGGAGCAATGCCCAAATGGTGGGCTGGCTGGCGGAGGGATCCCCGGCAGGAGGGCCAGTCCAGGTGCAAATGGCCAACGGCCTCTGGGTGGATCAAACCCTCACCTTACAGCCCCAGTTTTTGCAGGCTTTGGCCACCCACTACCAAGCGGTGGTGAATCGGGTGAATTTGGGATCCCGGCAAACGGTGAACCAGATCAACGGCTGGGTGGCCGAGCGCACCCAGGGCAAGATCAACCGCATTGTGGATCGCCTCAGCCGCGAGGATTTGATGGTTTTGCTCAATGCCATCTACTTCAAAGGCGAGTGGACTCAGCCCTTCGATCCGGAGCGCACCCAAACTCAGCCCTTTACTCGGTTGGATGGCCGCCGCGTCCGAGTACCCATGATGGTTCAATCAGGTCGTTACGACTACCTGGAAACCGAGCAGTTGCAGGTGGTGAGCCTGCCCTACGGGGAAGGAGAACTGGAAATGCTGATCCTGCTGCCCAAGAAGGGAGTGAAGCTGGAATCGCTGCGGGCAGAGCTGAGCCCGGAAACTTGGCAAGAATGGACGGGATCCCTGCACCCCCGTGCAGGTTCGGTGCGGATCCCGAGATTTGAATTGGCTTATGAAACGGATCTCACTTCAGTTCTACAACAGTTGGGCCTGGGGACTGCCTTTTCCAACCGAGCCGATTTCAGCCAGATGACCCCAGAGCCAGCGCGGATCAGCAAAGTCCTGCACAAAGCAGCAATTGAAGTGAACGAAGAGGGATCCGAGGCGGCAGCCGCTACTGGGGTGATCGTCTCCCGGACTGCTGTCGACCGGCAAGAGCCATTTCAATTTGTGGCAGATCGGCCCTTCTGGTTTGCCATTGTGGCCTCCGGATCCGGCGGCAACCCAGCGGCCCAAACCGTGTTGTTCATGGGATCCCTGGTGGATCCTGAATAAGGGGATCCCTCAGGGCAGCTTGCTGACTTCTTACCGGGCGTGCAGATCGCTCTTCAGCTAGAAATCGCAGGAGCCCCGCACTGTACCCGTAGGGTCAGTGTCGGGAGGAATGCGCTTTGATGAAGTACAATGGACTTATGAGCCAAGTCCTGACCATATCCTGTAAGCTCAAGGTGTCCCAGTCGCAAGCCGCCAAATTGGACGCGACGATGGATGTCTTTGTGCAGGCATTGAACTGGGTCAACCAGAACACGCCGGAGAAGATCGTCAACGCGGTTAAACTGCAATCCCTTTGCTACTACGAGATTCGAGCTCGGTTCGGCTTGTCCAGTAACTTGGCTCAACAGGTGTGCAGACGGGTGGCAGGCGCTCGCAAAGTGGCGAGACAGCGCAACCGTCCGGTTAAAGAGTTCAAGCGTAGGTTCGTTACCTACGATGCACGTATCTTCTCATTTCGCGAGAAAGACTGGACGGTGTCGCTGACCACGGTTGAAGGGAGAGAACGCTTTGAGCTAGCCATTGGTAACTACCAGCGTGGGATGCTGGCTGGTTCTAACCCCAAATCGGCCACCCTAGTCCAGCGGAAGGACGGCTCCTACTACATCCAGATTTGCGTAGAGAAAAACCCGCCCAAGCAACAAGATACCGACAGGGTGATCGGGGTGGACTTGGGCAGGACGGATATCGCCCATACGTCAGAGGGGGACAATTGGAATGGGCAGCAGTTGAACAGAGTCCGCGACCACTACTCCAAGCTGAGGGCGGCACTCCAACGCAAAGCCAGTAAGGGCACACGCAGTTCGCGGCGCAGATGCCGTCAACTGTTGCAACGGCTGTCTGGCAAGGAGAGACGCTTCCAAACGTGGGTCAATCATCGCATCTCCAAAGCTATTGTCTCTAGGGCAAAAGCTACCAACAGCGCTATTGCTCTGGAAGACCTGACAGGGATCCGGGAAAGGGTCAATCAACAGCCACGCAGCAAAGCCGAGCGGCGTAGGACCAACAGTTGGGCGTTCTACCAACTACGTCAGTTTCTGGAATACAAGGCGAGGGTTGCAGGGGTTGCCTTGATTCTGGTACCGCCTGCCTACACGTCGCAGACCTGCCACCGGTGTTTGCACATTCATCCCGACCCTGCGCAATCCTACCGCAGTGGAAAGAAGTTTAAGTGTGGACACTGTGGATGGGAAGGGGATGCGGATTTGAATGGTGCGAATGTGATTGCGCTCTTGGGGGCTGCTGTAAACCAGCCTAGAGGTTCGTGGTTGGCTTGCCAACTGCAGGGCTACCGAAAGCCCGCCCTGTACTGCGAAGCAGTCAGGGTCGGGTAGTTTACGATGTGTTGACCCCAGACCGGCTCCCTTGGTTGGTTTAGCCGTTTTTCATTGCGGAGGTCATGATGGTCGAGGTTTTGGAAAGAGAAAAATTGGCCGAGGCACCTGCTGATAGTTCTCCGGCAGCTTCTCGAAAAATTTGGACTGACGAAGAGTTTATGGCTTTACCGGAGGATGGCAATCGCTATGAGGTTGTGAACGGAGAACTGGTTACTGTGGGCTCGGCAGGCGCAAAGCATGGGTACTACGTAAGTTTGATTCATATCATTCTAGGCTCGTACGTTCGCAGTCAAAGGATTGGATTTACCTTCGATTCCGATACTTCCTTCAAAATGAAATCCGGTAATCGCCGCTCTCCGGATTGTTCTTTTTTTTCCAAAGAACGACTGCAATCTCTGGGCGGGATCCCAAGGGGTTATATTGAGGGATCCCCAGACTTGGCTGTAGAAGTTCTCTCCGATGCCAACACCGTTGGAGAGATCCATGACAAGGTTGTTGAGTATTTTGAGAATGGATCCCGGCTGGTCTGGATCATTCATCCTGAAGAGAAATACGTTCTGGTCTATCGCCGGCCTGAGCCTGAAGCATTGAAGAAACCCGGCGACATCCTGGAAGGTGGAGAGGTGATCCCTGGATTTGCGCTGGATTTATCAGAGTTTTTTGCCGAGCCGGAGTTGTAGTTTTTCACCAACGCAATGCCCGGATAAGATGCCTTCAGCGCCTAGGGAAAAGCAACCCCTGTTAAGCTAGCCTAAGCAGTGGGATCCCATTTCATGGCACCGGTCTATCCGCAGGTTCTGGAGCGCAATCCCAAACGGCTGCGCATTGCCCTACAACGGTTTACCTCTCAGCAACTGGCTTGGCGGGCGGCAGGGGGCTTGGTGCTGCTAATTTTGGGATCCCAACTGTGGGCCCGTTCGCCGCTGTGGGGGTTGGTGGCTGTGGGGATGGGCTTGTGGATTGGGATCCCTTGGGGGTTGGGGCAGATCCTGAATCTAGATTGCCAAAGCCAACGGGTGACCTTGACCCGGCTGCGTGGCCCTTGGGGGATTTGGCGGCAGCAGGTGTTTTCTTATCCCTTGGCCCAGTTGCAAGGGGTGCGGGTACATCGGGTAGGCCAGGAGGTTTTGGACAACCAAGCTCAAGAGAGTTTTCAGGTCCAAAGCCAAGTGCGGCTGCAGTTTCACAGCGATCCTTCTAAACCGGAGCTGAACGAGGAGGTCATCGCCTGCTTTAGCAGCCAAGTCGGCATCAAAGGGGACGAACCAGAAGCTTTCGTGCTCTCTCAGCGGCTGGTGCGCTGGATTGAGAACTATCTATCTGAACACTCAGGAAACCTAAGAAACAACTCTTCACCCTGAAAGCCCCCTTTTCGAGGATACTGCCCCACCGTTCCAGTAGACTCAAACTTTGCTCTCCTTTTCGGGGAGATGGGGAATTGTTGGCACAGTGCTTGATCCTGGGTTAGAAATGCTGCTGAGATTCTTGAGATTCTTGTAAGCTTTGACACTCCATACACTTACTTTACTTAATTACGTAATTATGAGCGCCTCCTGGGATCTGGTCAACCTAAACACCTTACTCGACCGAAACACTCTGCCCGGATGGCTTTGGCTGCTCCTTTGGGGATCCTCACTGGCCGTGGTGATGTACTGGCAAAAGCGCTGGCTGCAGCGGGATCAGGTGGGTTTTCCCGATGTCATCATGCTGGCGCGTGCAGATACGACGGTGGTGGAATGTAACGAAGCTTGCCAGAAAATCTTGGGGGATTGGCGGGGCAGGCGCTGGATCGACGTGCTGCCGGCAGAAGAGCAGGAGCAGGCGCAGCAAAAGATAGCCCACCTTACCCCTCAGCAGCCCACCTTTACCCGGATTAGCAGAGTGGCGGATGCAGCGGGGCAGGTGCGGTGGTTTGAGTGGATCAACCAAGGCATTTTTGACCGGCGGGGCCGCTTGCAGTTCATTCGCGGGGTGGGCCGAGACATTACCGAGAAGAAACAGTTGGAAGAAAACCTGCGGCTGCGGGAAGCCCAACTGCGCACCTTGTTGGACGCCCTGCCATTGGCGGTGTGGGCCAGGGATCCCCAGGGAGTGCTAATTTTGCAAAATGCCACTGACCGCGCCTGGTTTGGCGATCTGCTGGGTACTTCTCTGGAGGAGGTGGCTCAGCAACATCCCCACTGGCCGGAGTACACCTCTCAAGTTCTATCCGACGTAGAGCGGCAAGGGTTTTGCCAATTCGAGGGCAAGGAAGTAATTCAAGGTCAGGAGCGCTATACTTATCGCCTGGCCGTAAAGCTTCAGGATCAGTCTAAAGGTTTGGGACTTCTCGGCATTGTCCTAGATATCACCGAACAAAAGCGGCTGGAACAGGAGGTGTGGGAACAAGAAGAGCGTTTTCGCGCCTTCCTCAACAACAGCCACGACATTTTGTGTCGGATCGATGCCCAAGGTCTGCTGCATACCTTAAATCCTCCGGCTGCTGAGAAAATTTTGGGGCGTGCTCCCAATCAGGGAGAGGCCGTACCCTTGGATTGGGTTCACCCCGAGGATCGGCAGAACGTTGCTAATGCTCTTGAGCAACTCAAGGCTCGACCTGGCGAGACACTCAGCTTTATTTACCGGGCCCAACACGCCGATGGCCAGTGGGTGTGGCTGGAGAGCCTCTGCACCAATCTCTTGGATGATCCTTTGGTTCAGGGGATCGTTTCCAGTACCCGCGATATCACCCAACAAAAGCAGGTGGAACTGGCTTTGCGAGAGAGCGAAGCCCGCTTCCGAGAAATTGCAGAGGCTGTACCGGTGGTTTTCTTTGTGTATTCTGCAGACTTGAGCCAGTCTCTCTACAAAAGCCCCCAAAGCGAGAAGATCTGGGGTTACACAGCAGAAGAGTTTCGCCGCAAGCCAGATCTCTGGAAAGACAGGATCCATTTCGAAGATCTGCCAAGGGTACTGCAGGCGGCCGCCCGAGCCACTCAAGAAGCCCAGCAGATCACCTACCGCATTTTCCATCGGGATGGCAGGCTGCGCTGGCTGCGTACTTCTTGCCGACCCATCTTGAACGAACAGCAAGAGGTTATCCGTATTGTTGGCATTACCGAAGATATTACGGAGCAGAAAGAAGCAGAGCTGGCTCTACAAGAAAGCGAAGCTCGGCTTAGGGCTATTCTGGACGGGATCCCTTTTTCTATCTTTCTCAAAGATCTGGAAGGGCGCTATCTTCATGTAAACAAGACTTATCTAAAACAGAGAGGCTGCAAGGCAGAAGAGCTCTTTGGAAAGTTGGATAGTGAGCTGTTCGCATCAGAAGAGGCTCTAGAATTTCGAGATCAGGATCAAAAAGTCCTGCAATCTCCGCATCCTGTCAGCTACGAGCGAACCTTTTTCCGCGATGGCAAGAGATTGGCCCAGTGGGTCACCAAGTTTGCCCTGCGGGATCAGCAGGGGTCTCCTTACGCCGTTTGCGGCATCGCTGTGGACATAACGCCCCTCAAACAAGCCCAAGATCTGTTGCTGAAAGAAGCAGAGCGGGAGCGGCTGCTTGGAGCTTTGCTGCGACGCATCCGTCAGGATTTGGATTTGCAATCTATCTTGCAAACCACTGTTGCAGAAGTGCGAGAGGTTTTCCAGGTGGATCGGGTGATGATCTATCAGTTGCAGGAAGGTGTAGGGGGGTTTGTAGCTGCTGAGTCGGTGGCGGATCCCTGGCCCAGCCACCTGGGCCGCTACGTGTGGGATGAGTATTTCCAAAGGGATCCGCGCTATCGCAAGTACCAAGAGGGCTTTGTGCAAGCCATAGCCAACGTGGCGACGGCCAATTTGGATCCTTGCTATCGGGAGCTCTTGGAATCTTTCCAGGCCCAAGCCAACTTGGTGATCCCGATTCGGCAGGGTGAGGCTTTGTGGGGTCTATTGGTAGTTCAGCACTGCCAATCCAGCCGCCCTTGGCAAGAGTGGGAAATCCGGCTTTTACAAGAGCTGAGCGATCAATTAGCCATCGCGTTGCAACAGGCCCAGTTATATGAACAACTGCAAGCCCTCAATCAAACCTTGGAAGAAAAGGTTCGGCAACGCACCTCTGAGTTGCAGCGATCCCTGCAATTTGAGGCCCTGCTGAAACGCATCACTGACCGGGTGCGCGACTCTCTGGATGAAGCTGAAATTCTCAACACCGCTCTGCGCGAGCTGGGAGAAAACCTAAATGCAGATGGCTGCTATATTGGCCTTTACAACGCCGATCTCACCCTTTCCGCCATCAGCTACGAGTATTGTCCTCGCTTGGGGTCGGCCTTGCATACTTGTATTCCCTTTGCCCAATATCCAGATCTCTACGCCCAGTTGTTGCGAGGAGAGCCCTACATATTTTGTTTACTTCCTGACGCCCCCCGCCAAGGATCAGTCTTGGTCTGCCCTCTGCGGGATGGGGAGCAAGTCTTGGGGGATCTGTGGGTTTTTCGCAGCAGCGAGGAAAGTTTTGATGAGCAGGAAATGAATCTCGTAGCTCAAGTGGCCAATCAATGTGCTATCGGCCTAAGGCAGGCGCGCCTATTCCGAGCTGCCCAAGAGCAGGTGCAAGCCCTGGAGCGCCTTAACCGCCTCAAAGATGACTTTATCAGCACCGTCAGCCACGAGTTGCGCACTCCTCTAGCCAGCATGAAAATGGCGTTGCACATGCTGCAAGTTGCCCCTGCGAGGGAGAAGCAGGCCCAGTACCTATCCATCGCCCAGCGGGAATGCCAACGGGAGATCGAGCTGATCAATGACCTGTTGGATTTGCAGCGGCTAGAGGCAGGAGCCTATGCTTTGAATCTGCAAACGCTGACCTGGGAAGCCTTGTTGGGGGATTTGCTGTTGGCTATTGGCGAACGCGCCCGTACTAAGGGGCAAACCTTTCAAGCCAACGTGCCTCTGGAGAGCAGCATCACCACAGATCCTCTCCTTTTGGGGCGTATCCTGCGGGAGCTCCTGCACAACGCGGTGAAATACACCCCCGGCCAGGGATCCATCCGCCTAGAAGTCAGGGTTGAGGCCAACCGAACTCGCATCCAAGTCAGGAATAGCCAAGAGATCCCGGCTGAGGAACTCACCCGCATTTTCGAGCGTTTTTACCGGATCCCTAGCAATGATCCTTGGAAAGAAGGGGGCACCGGTCTGGGCTTGGCTTTGGTGAAACAAATGGTGGATCAACTGAGGGGATCCATCGAGGTCAGCAGCGCCGCCGGCTGGACAACTTTCACGCTCCACCTGCCCCCTCTGCCCCAGTTTTAAAGGTTGAGCGGATCCCTGGGGACTCCTGCTTTGCGCTTGCGCTTTTCCAGGTTGGTTTCAAAGTAGCGATGGTTACGCAGATCTGGCAAGATTCCTGCCTCAGAAACTTAGCCCTTAAAGCGGCGCAGCGCCGATTTGATCCCTACCTTAGGGGTTCTCTCCCCCGGTACCTCTGCACAGCCCGTCTTATTGTAAGTTCTGTAGCAACAGATACGGAAATAGTTCCCAACACAGATGCTCATCTCGGCCAGAAGAGATAGAGGCTGAGTATTCTGAGGGTTGCTGTCGTATCCGGGATCTGGATTGGCCGCCAACCCAACCTTCTCAATCTGGTCACGCTGCCGAAGACGCGAGGCAGAGAGGATTTGTTGCAAGTAAGTTTCAATTCACAACTTTTTCTTAATAAGTGATTTCGGTTCTTGAGGATCTGGCTTACTTTGTTACCTGTAGAGTGTTCCTTGCCAAAAACCTATGAGCATTGTTGCCCAAGTCATCGCGCAGTCGGACGCGGCTGATCGCTTCCTCAGCAGTGCCGAGATCGCCAAGCTAGAGGATTTCTTCAGCAAGGGTCAAGTTCGCATCCGAGCCGCCCAAAAGTTAGCAGAGAACGAGCAAAAAATTGTCCAGGAAGGCAGCAAACGGTTTTGGGCCAAATGCCCCAACACCCCCAGCAATAAGGGCAACCCTCAAAAAACTGCCCTCTGTCAACGAGATCAAGGCTGGTATATCCGCTTGGTTAGCTATTGCATCTTGGCAGGCAACGATAAGCCGCTGGAAGATATCGGCTTGAACGGCATGCGAGAAATGTACATCTCTTTGGGCGTGCCGCTACCCAACCTGCGGGTGGCGATGAGCTGCCTAAAAGAGGTAGCTGCCGGCATTCTTTCTTCAGAGGAGATGGCTCTAGCTGCCCCCTACTTTGATCGACTGATTCGCGCTTTTTGAATCGATGAATGGATAGACAAATCGCTGCCCTCTCGCTCAGTTTTAGAGTTGAGGCGCGCTACTCCTGCCTCTGTGAGCTTGAGGTTTCGGCTGGCTTTGCGAGCTTGACCTGCAAGCTGTGAAGTTGTCTTAAGTTGCAATCCATAAGAGTTCTCACAGGCAATGCCTGAGCAAGCGGTGCAAGGACTCCGTCCCGCTAACGCGAACAGCATTTGCCCAATTGCCTCAAGAAATCAGTCCCTACTAGTGCTTAGAGGAGAAAAATCCATGAAAGATACCATCACTTCCCTGATTAACCCCGCCGATGAGAAAGGCTCTTACTTAGATGCCGCAGCTCTGGAACAATTAAATCGCTATTTCCAGAGTGGCAACATGCGCGTCAAGGCGGCCAAAACCATCAGCTCCAGCGCCAGCAGCATTATCAGCAAAACGGTTGCCAAGAGCTTGCTCTACGGGGATATTACCCTACCGGGGGGCAATATGTACCCTACTCGGCGCTACGCGGCTTGCTTGCGGGACCTGACCTATTTTCTACGCTATGCCACCTACGCCATGTTGGCTGCCGATCCCTCAATTTTGGATGAGCGCGTGTTGCAGGGTTTAAAAGAAACTTACATCACCCTCGGCGTTCCCATCGATCGCGTCATTCAGGCCCTCAATGCCATGAAAGAGGTCCTGACCGAAAGTCTCGACACAGAGGCAAGTCAAGAAATGGCCGTTTATCTTGACCATATCATTGCCGGTCTGAGCTAAACGTGCCTGTATTTTTGAGGGCTCACTGAGGAGCTATCTATGAATGCCAAAAAGATGCACCCATCGGGCTACCCCTGGTGGTCAGGTAACGCTCGATTGATGAACCTCTCTAATACTTTTATCGTGGCGCATGTGGCCCATGCGGCCTTGATCATGGCTTGGGCGGGGGGCTTTACCTTGTTTGAGCTGGCCAAGTTCTCGCCAGAGCGGCCCATGTACGAGCAAGGGCTGATTTTGCTGCCCCACTTGGCCACATTGGGGTGGGGGGTTGGCCCCGGTGGCCAGATCGTCAATACCTTTCCCTATGTGGCCATTGCCTCAATTCACCTGGTGGCTGCCGGCGTGTTGGCTGGAGGAGCCTACTTCCACCAAACCCAACTTCCCCCCAGCTTAGATATGGAATTCGGCAGGGCTGCCAAGTTTCACTTCACTTGGGATGATGCCAAAACGTTGGGAGTGATTTTGGGGCACCACCTACTGATTTTGGGCCTGGGATCCCTATTGTTGGTGGCCAAGGCGATGGTGTTCGGGGGGCTGTATGACGCCAACACCGGTCAGGTACGCCTGGTTACGGCTCCAACTTTGGACTTTGCCACCCTTTGGAACTACCGCACCCACCTGTTTGATGTCAATAATTTGGAAGACTTGGTGGGGGGCCATATCTATGTGGGAGCTCTTCTCTTGTTGGGAGGGGTGTGGCATATCCTGGTTCCGCCGTTTGAGTGGGTTAAAGCTCGCTTTCTCTTCTCAGCAGATGGGATCCTCTCCTACTCTCTATTCGGCATCGCCCTAGCCGGTTTTGCGGCTTCTTACTACTGTGGGTTTAACTCGCTGGCCTACCCGGTGGAGTTTTACGGCCCCACCCTGGAGCTGAAATCCGCCTTTACTCCTTACTACTTCGATCCAAATCAAACGGGAGCGTGGAACTACTCCTCAAGGGTTTGGCTGGCGAATGCTCACTTCTACTTAGCCTTCTTTTTTCTACAAGGATCCCTGTGGCATTTTCAGCGAGCGATGGGATTTGATGTCGGCAAGATGCTGCAGCTTTGGCAGCAGAGTCGGCAGGAAATGACCTCTCAGTCGGTGTATCAGGTTCAATTTCAGTGCCGACCTCAGCCTGACTTTGCAACTTTTTACGAGCCGCCCTTTGCAGGTCCAGAGCCTCTATCTGTATCTCCCGAGGATATCTACTGGTATCAGCCGCCAAAGGCTCCCAGCTCCAGATCTCTATCGTTGATAAACGGCGTTCGGCAAACTCTCTATGAAGTGAACTACACCCTTAGGAGGTGGATCTTCTACGAGCCCGCAAGAGAGAAGATAGCTTTCAATCGTTCTGACTTAAAGGCAGATTATGGTTCGCGCAAGTCAAGGGCTGATTTCTCGAAGTTTGCTCGATCTCTGCCCAAAGTCTTCTACGAGCCGAGCAGAGTTCAGGCTTAACCTACCTGGGATTTGAGGGGGTTTGGCCCTCAGGAGAGGTGATTACCCTGCCTGGGGGCTTTTTGCTTTGCTAGGGCTCCGCAGTGTGGGCTAAGGAAGGGAGTACCGATCTAGACTTGGCCTTGGTGAAGCAAATGGTGGATCAACTGAGGGGATCCCTCGAAGTCAGCAGCTCTGCTGGTTGGACAACTTTCACGCTACATCTACTCCAATTGCTGCAATTCTAACCCCTACTCCACCACTCGCCCTCGCTTGGGGATTTGGGATACAGTACTGGTAGGGATCCTGAGGAGCTTTGCCTAAACCTATGACAACTCGCCTGGCTCCGCCTCTTGCCCTTGAAGACTTCCTCAAGTTGCCTTACATAGAAGATTCTCCGGCGTGGGAGTATGTGGATGGAGTTGCCATTCAAAAACCGATACCCAAAGCCCGCCACTCCATTTTGCAAAAACACTTTGCAAAAACACCTTGTGGCCGAGGTTGATGGCAGCACCACCGGCTATACTGCCCTACCCGAATTGCGATGCACTTTTTCCGGTCGTTCCATTGTTCCCGATATTGCCGTAATTGCGTGGGATCGAACTCGCCTAAGTGAAACAGGCGAGCCAGAGGATGACTTCACCGCAGCACCCGACTGGATTATCGAAATTCTTTCGCCGGGTCAAAGGGTAAGCCGTGTAATCGATAATATCCTGCATTGTCTAAAGCACGGCAGCAAATTAGGGTGGATGGTGGATTTAGACGATTACTCTGTTTTGATATTTGCCCCTCAACAAGAGCCAGAAATTTGCCGAGCAGATCGTCAGCTCAAGGTGATCGATGGGATCCAGTTAGCATTGACTCCACAACAAATCTTTGTTCTCCAATACACTACCCCCGCCGCATGGCCGTAACCCCCGTGGGATCCAGCACCTTGCCCCGTTCCACCTCGGCATAGACCAGGTAGCGATCCCCGCAGTCCATCCAAGTTTTCACACGGCACTCCAGGTAAGCTAAGGCATCCAACAAAATGGGGCAGCCATTTTCGGCAGTGGCCGTGGCCAAGCCGGCAAACCGATCTTCTCCAGGGCGCTGGGGCCGCTGAAAGTGCCGCTGCAAGTTGCTGCCCTTGCCTTCCCGCAAGATGTTGAGCACAAAGGGTGCCTGGGGATAGGTCAGCAGTTCGGCTTCTTGGTCCTTGCTCACCGATAGAGTTAGCCCCGGCGGATTGAAGCTGGCCTGGGCCACCGACCAGGTGAGAAAGCCACGGCGGGTCTCTCCTTGCAGGGCGGTGACTACACACAGGGATCCCACCACCCGGCTCAGGGCTTGCCCAACCCGATCCGCCTGAGTTTCGCTGCTGGTTTGGCGAGGGGCGCGGGCTCGTTTGGCTTTGCGCAGGGCCTGAGCAAACTGGGATCCCGCCTCTTGACAGGCTTCCAGGATTTCAGGGGTGGGCTTAAACTTGGCGCGGATCGTCTCAAACCCCAAGGAAAAGCCGGCATTGAGCAACTTGTTCTCGATGAGATCCACCGCTTCTCCGCTCCAGCCGTAGGAGCCGAAAACCCCGGCCAATCGGGTGGTGGGAACTGAAGAAAGGATGATGCCAAGGGCGGTTTGGATCTGCACAGGAGGATGGCCGGCCAAGGTCGGGGATCCGATAACAAACCCTTGGCAGCGCTCCAGAGCCTGGGCGATCTCCTCCGGAGTGGCCCATTCGCAGTTGATCCGCTCCACCTTAACGCCGGCCCGCTCCAACCCTTGGGCTATGGCCATGGCCATCAAACCTGTATTTCCGTAAGCAGAAGTGTATAGGAGAGCTACCCGCTGCTCGCCGGGATCCTCTTCGCACCAAGTGTGGTAGTCCAGCCGCAAGCGCCGCAGGCTGTGGCGCACCAAGGGGCCGTGGGCAGGGGCATAGATTTGGGCGGGAAATTCTTCCAACTTGGCCAGGGCTGCCTTCACCTGGGACAATTGGTTGCGGTGCAAACAGTCGAAGTAGTAGCGGCGGTCTTCGCTGAGCTGCCGCCAATGTTCGTCAAACACTTGCTCATCGCACACGTGGGCGCCGAACAGCTTATCGGTGTAGAGGATCCCGGTAGCCGGATCGTAGGCACAGAGGGCATCGGGGTGGCGGGGTGTGGGCACGGTGCGAAAGTGCAACTCATGCCCTTCTCCCAAATCCAGGCGATCCCCATCTCGGATGACCCGCAAACGGAAGGACTGGTGGCCATTGTAGAAAATGCCCAGATCGGCGGCTTCTTCTTCGTCGCGACTGCGGGGCAAGGGATCCATCTCTTCAAAGGCGGCCCGTAGCGTAATGGATCCCGGTTTGGAGCAGAGCACCATCGCATAGGGAGCCAGAGGCAATAGGGCTTTGAGAGTGGCAATGCGGTTAAAGTTGACGTGGCTGAGCAAAATAAAGTCCAACCGCTGTAGGTACTGGTGTTGGGCCAGCTCTTCTAAAAAGATGCTGGTGAACGATTCCCCCGGAGGATCGATGAGAAGGGTTTGGCGGGCCTGGATGAGGTAGCTATTGGCAGTGGTGCCCCGTTGCCGAGCGTATTCCAGCTCAAACTTCAGGCGATCCCAGGTGCGGGAGCGGAGAACCAGCGTGGACGGGCCGATAAGGGCAACTTGGACATCGCGGGCGGGGATCTTGCTCTCCATAGCAGCCTCCGATGCGGTATCTGTCCTCACCTTGCCACGAAACTGGAGGAATGGGGATCCCTTTTCAGAGTTTCGGGAGAACAGGGGTTGGCTTACCCAAAAGTTGGGTCTGAAGCCCCGTCCTCACAACTGCGCAAGAAGCAAGCGATTGAGGTGGGGAGTGTGTCAAGTTTTTTCAAAGTCGGCCGGGCAAAAAGGAAGAGGCTAAGATCGGCTTGTAGCGTGTTCAGGCTGCCTATGTCTGCCCGATCCAAGTCCAAAGTGGAGGCCCCTGCTAAGGGGATGGATCCCCGCCAGTTTACCGAAGCTGAGGTGGCGGCAATTGCAGAGCGGTTGGAGCGCAATGACTATCCGACCGTCTTTGGCTGCTTGGAAGACTGGCATGCCCTTCGAGCCGTTGCCTTTTATGCTCCCCACTTAGTGGCTCCCTATGCACACCTGTTGGAGTGGGAAGTGGATGAAGATTAGGGCTGTCCTTGCAGTTCTTAAAGGGATCCCAGTGCTCAGGGCAACGAGGGGGGAGGATTTCCGTCAGAGCCTTGCCGGCGAATCAGGTAGCGCACTTCTTCAAGGAGAACGTTGAACCTCTGATCCGTTTCCGCCTGCCGTTGGTTGATGGCCTGGATGGCGCGTTCGTGCTCTCGTTGTAGGGCGGTGAGGGTAACCAGAGCTTGAGTCACTTCCTCTGCCCACTCGGCAAGGTGAGCTAAGTCAGAGCGGGTCTCGCTGACAACTTGCTGTAGCTCTCGCAGGCTTTGAGCTTGGGCAGCAGCTTGTTCGGCAAATTCGGCGCGGCTTTCTTGGATGGACTGACGCAGCTCCTCGATTTCCCGCAGACGGGCGGCGTTCTCCTCGGCAGACTGGGTGCGGCTTTCTTGGATGGACTGACGCAGCTCCTCGATTTCCCGCAGACGGGCGGCGTTCTCCTCGGCAGACTGGGTGCGGCTTTCTTGGATGGACT
>NZ_JBSSBV010000016.1:0-59161 GCF_054059115.1 Thermostichus sp. MS-CIW-26 | reverse complement strand
TGGACTCCGTCCCGCTGACGCGAACAGAGATAGGCAGGATGCGATCGCTTCTTTCCTGAACCATGTTCAGGAGAGTTCAGCGTGAATGTATCAGGACGTCATAGCTGCGCAACGCTAACGCGACTGGCCGGCATCGTCTCAGGAACCGTTGGGTCACAGCCGGCGGATCCCATGCCAAACTTTGGTTTAGAATATTTTTAGATTCGAGATTCAGTCTCACTCATTTGAACTTGGGGATGAACTTGGGGAGGCCAACCTTTAGCCTTGCCAAGGGTATCCTTCTTCTGCAGCGCTCCACTGGATCTAGCTTCCTGCCCTTTCCCGTCCTGTTTTGTTCATTATCTCTACCAACTCAGGAGTTTCTTATGGCCGTTCCAAATGGTCATTCCGGCACGCTTCCAGAGCAAGAGGCTTCTTCTATGGGAAAGGACGCCCTCCCGCTAACGCAAACGGGTAACGCTCTAAACCTGGCTCCCCTGCCTGCTGATGGGGCCTCTGCGGCTGCTCAGATGCCGGTACTGCTGGAGGAGAAATCCGGCCCGCCCGTGTTTCCCAGCCCTGTCAAGTTCAGCGAAATTGAGATTGACCACCGTCCGGTTGGGGCTTCAACCCTGAAAGTGGTGGATTACTATGCCGACGGACGTCCAGTTGCTGCTGCAACTCTCAAAGTCGTGGACACTTGGGGGGAGGGACGCCCAACGGTTGCCTCTGGCGCCAAATTCATCCATGACCCCGCGCTCAATCGGCCGATAATGGCCGATGGCCTGAAAATTGCCAAAACCTTTATGGGCAACCGACCCATTGAGGCCAGCCCTCTCAAGGTGCTGCGCTAGCCCAGATCCCCAAGGGGGGCCAGGGATCCCCTTGCTAACCTAGGTTAGGGCACAGCAGGGCAGTGAGCATGCAGATCCTGGCGGTTCTCTTGGGGCTGTTGGCGGGCTTGGGAGGAGGAGCGGGCTATCTGGCGGATCAGACGGCGCGGCAGCTTCTGTTGGATCAGTTGGATCGGGCAGAGGTTTTGGAGGTGCGCATCCAAAGCCAGCCCAATTACCGGCTGCTGAATGGCCAAGCGGATCGCCTGCTGATCGCCGGTCGCGGGCTCTATCGAGCGCCCTTTCCCCGCATCGAGCTTCTGGAGCTGGAAACCGATCCGGTGGCAATTGACCCCTCTTTTTTCCAGGGGGCTCCCTTGCGCCTGACGCGACCTCTGCAAGCGGCGGTGCGGGTGGTGGTGCGAGAAGAGGACTTGAATGCTGCCCTCAACATGCCAGAGGTGCTCCGCCAGTTTCAGGATCTCCGGGCCGATCTGCCTTTTGGGGGAGCGGGAAGGGAAGCTCGCCGTTTCGATCTGCGTCAGCCCCGCGTCGAGTTTTTGGATCCCAGCCGCATTCAGCTCTCTGCCCTCTTGGTGGAGAAAGACGGCGGTACTGAGCAAAAGGACTCCGTCCCGCTAACGCGAGCGGTGGAGGTGGTGTTTAACACCGGGATCCGCATGGAGGAAGGGCGCAGCCTAAAGCTGGAGAATCCGGAGTTTGTGATCGGTTCTGTACGGGTTCCCGATGAGATCTCAGCAGCGTTTTTGGGCGGGCTCAATGAGGTGTTTGACCTGCAAGAGCTGGAAGAGAGCGGGATTCTGGTGCGGGTGCTCAGCCTGGAGATAGAGCCTGACCAATTGCAGGTGATTGGGTTTGTGCGGGTGGAGACGCTGGAAAGGACTTTGTTCCGCTAACGGGGATCCCTGTTGAGCGTGGATGAGCTTCTTGAGGCTGCGCTCTAGAAAAGGGGCTGCTCTGTCAAACTGGATAAAGATCAGCCAGGCTGGAGATGGGATTATGGCCTTCGATTGGTTTCGCCGCCGCTATACCGACTCTACCGACTCTTCTGGTGAAGCGGAGTCTTCGCCACCAGCCCCCGCGCCAGCCACAGAACCGGCGGAGATGTCCCCTGAAGACTATTTGGCTTTTGCCAAAGCCGCCTATGCCAACCTGAAGGCCCGTACCGCTGCCCAAGCCCCACCGGCAACCCAGGACTCTGTCCCACCTGCGCCAGCGGAAGGGATCCCTGCAGAATCCGTCCAGCCACAGCCACCGGCCTCGACTGAGGAATCCGGCCCACTTGCCCAAGCAGAACCCCGTGAACCCGTCCAGTCCTCCACTCCAACACAAGAACCAGCATCTCCAGAATCGCCCCCTGTGCAGCCGGCGGCAGCTCCCTCGTTTTTCGATCTGGCTCCCCGTGCTGCTGAGCGTCTCCAAGCCCTGCAAGCCAGCGCCGTGGATGAGCCCAAACCCGAGCCGGTGACTCCAGCCGTTGCTCCCTCTCCAGAGACGGGGCCGGAAGAGCTGGTCTTCGATGAGGGCTTCCGCTGGTCAGCCGAGATCTTGGCGGCTCAAGGGCGCAAACCGGAAGAGATTTCCGTTGAGGAAATCTCCTGGCTGCAAAAGCTGCGGCGAGGCTTGGGCAAAACCCGCCTTAACCTGATCAACCAGTTGAAAGCCCTGGTAGGCCGCGGCCCTCTGGATCAGAAGGCTGTGGAAGAAATTGAGGCCCTGTTGCTGCAGGCCGATGTGGGGATCGACGCCACCGAGCAGATCATCCAAGCCCTACAAAAGCGCATGCGAGAGGAGGTGGTGCCCCCAGAGGAGGCCGTCAAATACCTCAAGCAGCAGATGCGGCAGATGTTGACGGTGGGGAATCCCACCTTTGCCCCACAACGGGACACGCTCAACATTTGGCTGATTGTCGGGGTGAATGGGGCGGGCAAAACCACCACCATTGGCAAAATTGCCCATGTCGCCCGCAAGTCTGGATACCGCTGTCTGATTGCTGCTGCTGATACTTTCCGGGCTGCTGCTGTGGAGCAGCTCAAGGTTTGGGCAGAGCGAGCAGGGGTAGAGGTAATCGCCAATCCCTCTCCCAATGCCGATCCGGCAGCAGTGGTCTTTGACGCCATCACAGCCGCCAAGGCCAGGGGCACAGAGCTGCTGTTGGTGGACACGGCAGGCCGTCTGCAAAACAAGAAAAACCTGATGGACGAGCTGGCCAAGATCCGCCGCATCGTCGATAAAAAAGCTCCCGAAGCCAAGGTAGAAAGCCTTCTGGTGCTGGATGCCACCCAAGGGCAAAACGGGTTGCGCCAAGCCGAGGTATTTGCCGAGGCTGCCAAGTTGAGCGGCGTGATCCTGACCAAGCTGGATAGCACCGCCAAGGGGGGGATTGCCCTGGCCATTACGCAGCAGATGAACCTACCCATCCGCTTTATCGGCGCCGGAGAGGGGCTAGAAGATCTGCGGCCTTTTTCCAGCTACGAGTTTGTGGAAGCTCTTCTAAGCGAGTATTGAGGCACCCCCTCTCTGAGAAGGGCCACCGTGAAGGAGAGACACACAGATCCAGGCTTTGTTGGGCGTCGCCCCCGCTTTCTAACCTGGAGTGCCGCGCTGGTGGGGGCAGGTTTGCTTTGGGCCTGGAGCGGGCATCGCTGGATCCAGAGCGGGTTGAACCTGGTCTGGGCGGGATCCACGCAGGATACAGAAGCTTTGCAGGAATTTGTAACCACCTTGGCTCAGGTGTTGTCGGGGGTGCTGGGCTTTACCCTCTCGGTGGTGGCCATTGTGGTGCAGTTGAGCGCGGATCGCTTCACGCCAAAGGTCACGGAGCTGTTTTTGCGCGAGAAAGTCAATTTCTACCTCTTCTTTTTCCTGATTTTGGCCAATGTGGTCAGTTTGTGGAGTTCGGCAGCCCTGAGCCTTTACGTTCGCGTCGGCGGTGTGGAGCAACAACGTCTGGGGCTGCTCGTCGGGCTGAATCTGCTGCTGGGCACAGCTTCGTTTTTGATGCTGATCCCCTACTTTCGCTTCGTGTTTCACTTTTTGCAGCCGGCACGGAGTCCTTTCTGAAACCTTTGGCTTTGATCTGGGAATGTTGGCCCAGTCGAGCTGTGCTCTGGGCTCTGAAACAACGGAAGCCATTGTGCAAGCCTTGTTACGCCTGGATCAAGACCCCGTTCGCGTCAGCGGGACGGAGTCCTTAAGCGAGCAACAGGAAACCACCCTGCGTGGGATCCGCAAAACCCAAGTCCGCTTGGCAGCCTATCGCGTCAGCGGGACGGAGTCCTTGCAGTTTTTTAGCTGGTTTCAGGGCTTAACCTTGCCGGCAGATAAGCTGATCGCGTAAGCGGGACGGAGTCCTTAGAGCTCCTCTGGATCTCTGGAGCTTCCCTAAAAAATTCTGCCGATCGCGTAAGCGGGACGGAGTCCTTGTCTAGTCTGGTTAGAGCCGCCCCTTGCTGACTTGTCCCATCGCGTTAGCGGGACGGAGTCCCATGCGTCCTTTCGGCAACCCCAACCGTCTGGGCAGTTCTCCTAGCCGCAGATCCCTGCCGGGATCCAGCTCCTTCGTTCAGTTTCGCCGCGACCCGCACCTAGTGCCCTTTTGGGGCCTAAGCCTACTAGTCATGGGCCTGGCGGTGCCCCTGTTTGTGCTCTCGGGGGCGGATCCCAGTTTGGCTGGCTGCGACGAGAGCTTTTATGCCCAAATGGCCCGCGAGCTGCTGCGGGGAGGGCATTGGCTGGGGCCCACTTTTTTGGGGGAGCCTTTTTTCGAGAAACCCCCTCTGCTCACCTGGAGCGTGGCCCTCAGTTTTGCCCTGTACGGGGTAAACGAGTGGGCAGCGCGGCTGCCAGGGATCCTCGCTGCTTTGCTCTCCATTCCCCTGGTGGGTTGGATTGGGTGGTTTTTTTTGCCGATGCGGGCGGCCTTTTTGGGGATGGCGGTTTTGCCCCTGTGCTACCTCTGGGTGCAGCAGGGGCGGCTGGTGGGGCAGGATGTGCCCTTGACCTTTCTGGAGCTGCTGGGGATCCTGGGGCTGGTCAACGGTATCCGCGGCCACAGGGTTTGGTTTTGGCTAACCGGAGTGGCCTTCGGGCTGGGCCTGCTGATGAAAAGTGCCATGATCCTGCTGCCGGGGGCGGCTTTGATCCCCTATCTCGTGCAGCAACGGCGCCGCTGGATGGGATCCGCCCCATTTTGGCTGGCGCTTGGGCTGGGCTTGGGGATTTTTGGCCTCTGGCTAGGTCCAGCCATGCAGGTGTATGGCCCACAGGTGCTGACCACCCTGGTGGGGAAGGTGTGGGATCTGGGGCAAGAGCCCTTCCATGCGGATGCCACCGGCTGGTACTACCTTTGGCACATTCCCGTTCATGGCTTCCCGTGGACGGTTTTGGCTTTGGTGGGTGGCTTTCTCCTGGTGCGCCAGCAGCCGGGATCCACGCTGCTGATCTGGTCTTTCCCCCTGCTGCTGCTGTTGTTGTTGCAGCTTTATCCCACCAAAACCCCCTACTACACCGTGCAGCTTTACCCTTGGCTGGCTCTCTTGGCCGGGGTAGCCTTGGATCAAGCGTTGGCTATGCGGGGTCGCGTCAGCGGTGCGGAGCACTTAAAGCCCCGTCTGGCCCAGGTGCTCTCTTGGGGACTGGCAGCGGTGGGGCTGTTGCTGTTGGGTTTGGGGGTGGCCGTCCGGCTAGGTGTAGACGGTCTGGAGCTCCTACAGCCTCATGCTTGGCCGCTGGTGGTGATGGGTGTTTTGTACCTCTTGCTGCCGGGGATCTGGAGTTGGCGGCGGGTGTTGCGCTGTGCCGGCAGTCTGTGGGTGGGAACCCTCTTGTTGGCCGGGATCCTCGCTATGATCACCATCGTCTTGCGGCCTGATTTTGGCAATTTCAGCCCTGCTTTTGCCCGCATGGATTGGAGCCAGATGCTGCCCCCGTCCGTTCGCGCTATTCGGACGGAGTCCTCGACAGAGGCTGGGGAGACGGTGGTGGATATTGGCCGCAGCGGCTTGCCGGATGTCTGTCAGGGCCAGGCCATCGCTTTTTATACCCCTAATCCGGGGAGATGGGTGGATGATCAGGCTCTGCAACGAGGGGAATATGGAGACTACCTTTGGGTTTCTCCGGTGCAGGCAGAAAAGGTGGAGATCCGGGATTTGGGGTTACAACCTCTGGCGGAGGTGGAGGGCTGGCAACTGGTGCGCCGTTTGGATCCCCTCTTGGAGCAGGGCAGCGGGGAGCCTCTTTGAGTTTAAAAATCTTAAGTTTAAGAATCCTAGGAAGTGTTAAAGCATGGCGGGAATAGCGGAATCGGGCCGGTCGTGGGTGTCTCTAGAGCGTACCTGGGTAATCCAGGGATTGGCTTGGCTGGCAGCGCTGCTATTTGTGGCGGGGGTGATCCTGCTGGCGGGGGCTTCACCTCTCCAGGTGGCGGCCAGCATGTGGCAGGGGGCCTTCGGCACTGAAGCTCAGTTTGGCCGGGTTTTGGCAACGCTGGCTCCCCTTGTCCTCTGCTGCTGTGGGCTGGTGTTTACGTTTGTTGCCGGTCTCTACAACTTGGGCATCGAAGGGCAAATGGTGGTCGGGGCAATTGCGGCCACGTTTCTGGTGCGTCTGGAAGCGGGATGGTTGCCGCCGCCACTGGCCATTACCTTGGCGCTTTTGGCCGGGATCCTGGGGGGGGCGGGCTGGGGCCTGTTGGCCGGGATCCTGAATGTGTGGGGGCGGGTCAACGAGATCTTCGCTGGGCTGGGGCTGAATTTTGTTGCCCAAGGTTGGGTGCTCTACCTGATCTTCGGCCCTTGGAAAAGGCCGGGGGTGGCTTCCATGAGCGGGACGGAAGTGTTGGATCCCCGTCTGTGGTTGCCCACCTGGGGGCGGTCAGAGGCCAGTCCGGTGGCGTTGCTGCTGGCCCTGTTGGCTTTGGCCCTGACGGTGCTGGTGGTGGGCAACACTCGCTTCGGCCTGCAGTTGCGGGCGGTGGGGAAAAACCCTGTAGCTGCTTTCCGGTTGGGGATCCCGGCTACCCGCAGGTTGCTCATGGCATTTGCCTGCTGTGGGGGCTTAGCAGGGCTGGCGGGCGCCTTGCAGGTGTTGGCTCTGTTCCATCGCCTCATCCCCAATATCTCCAGCAATTTGGGCTTTCTGGCCTTGTTGGTGGTGATGCTGGCAGGCTTTAACCCCCTGCTGATTTTGCCGATTGCCTTTTTCTTCAGCAGTCTTAACATCGGCAGCTTGCAACTGCCTCTCTCTTTGCAATTGGAGTCTTCTTTGGCCGGCGTGATTCAGGGATCCCTGGTGTTGTTCGTCTTGCTGGCCCAAGGGATCAGCCGCCGCTACTTCCTTGGGAAAGGTTAATGGCTTCGGCGATTTCTGGGATCCCTTTGCGTTAGCGTTGCGCAACAACGAGATTTAACTCCTATCGCGGGGGAAAACTTTGGATTTTTCTGCTCAGGACAGTGGTGCGGTTCCTCTGCCGTAGGCATAGCACCATCAACATCGGGAAATAAGGTTATCGTAGAAGGATGAATCGGACATCCCCTTTTTCAAATCGACCGCTCATCGGCGTTACCACCCGCAACCGCAATGACGAGGGAGACTTTGTAGCGCCAGGCCGCTATGTGGATGCCATTCGTGCTGCCGGAGGGATCCCTGTTCTTTTTCCCCCAGGCGAAAGCGAGCCCCAGGTTTTGCTGTCTTGGGTGGATGGCCTGGTGTTGACCGGTGGCGGCGACCTCTGCCCCAGCACCTACGGAGAAGATCCGCAACATCCCCAGGTGCGCTATGTCAACTCGGAGCGAGATCGATTTGAGGTGGCCTTGGCTGAAGCAGTAATGACGCAAGGGATCCCTGTTTTGGGCATTTGTCGAGGGATGCAGTTGCTGAATGTGGTGAGTGGCGGCAAGCTGATCCCCCATGTGCCTGATGTGTACGACAAGCTGGATCACTTCAACCCCGCTGATCGCGGTAGCGGGACGGAGTCCTTTCGCAAGCCCATTGTCGCTACGCGACGCTAACGCGAACGCCACAATGTCAGCCTGATCCGCTCCACACGGCTACACCAGGGCGCAGAAGAAATCTCTGTGGTCTCTTGGCACCATCAGGCCATCCGCGATGTGCCCTCAGGTTGGCGTTTGGCTGCCCGTTCTCGAGATGAGCTGTTGTCGCTACGCGACGCTAACGCGAACGCGGTAGCGGGACGGAGTCCTTTCGCGTCAGCGGGACGGAGTCCTTGCGGGCATGAAAGATGTCTTGGTACTCAAATACGCTCGTTAGGCTGAGGCTTTGCCAGGGCGGGATCCCTCTGCGGCAGCTCAACACCCCAGTAGCCAGCAGAAAGCTGCCCCATGCTAGGCTCTAGGCGGTGCTGCCCTAGTCGGCAAGGGGGGACTTGAAGGATATGAAAAAAAGGGTGGGCAGGGTAGTTTTCGCAAGTGCTTTAACTTTTTTTGCCAGTTCAATTCTTCTGAGAGCATGACTCTAGTCAATAATAAGCTCAACTATACTGAAAATAATGTATAATATGTTCAGTACGGATTACTACCAGTTGATCTTTCTGTTTACTTTCGAGTCTGCCAACATGGTAGCCAAAGCAAAGCAGAAAATTGGTAGTAAGACGACATGGAAACTGCGCTTTGGGTATTCTACTCAAAGCTTTGCGGGATACCGCCATTCTGTTTGGAAACAAACAGAATGCTATCGCTGCATAGTTGAACAGCGATGTGTGGCTACGCCACGCAAGCGAACAGCAGTGTTCAGCGTAAATGTATCAGCCTACGGTTCGCATTCAATCGAGTGGGCTTGCCAGTTCGGAACTCCTGCGAATGAGGTGGCTGACTCTATTGCTGTCGATCGCGCCAGCGGTGCGGAGCACTTTGGACAGGGCAATGCTTGGGTAGCGGGAACCACTACGGGAGCCCTTCCTGACCAGTTGAGCGCTGGGAGCTGGGGTGCTTCTGTGCTTCAAGTACAGTCGCTAAGCCTGAGCTTCCTTCTCTTGGGAGAGCGGCCATGCACCGAATAGCTGCTTTGCCAGGGGGATGGGATCCTTCCCAATCCGGCGTCATTTTCTTGGAGCAGGATCCCGCTCCCATCGTTATCCTTTCGGCAGCCGATACGGACCTGACGGCTTTGAGCGCGGCCATCCGTCTTTTGCCCCAAGACTTTCCGGCCATACGGGCAGCTAATCTGCTGCAGTTGCAACAGCCCCTCAGCCTGGATGACTACGCCGAGAAGGTGCTGCGGCAGGCCCGGCTAATCTTGATCCGCCTGTTGGGGGGAAGGGCCTACTGGAGCTATGGCCTGGAGGTAGCCAAGCAGGTGGCCGCCGAGGAGGGATCCACCCTAATCGTCATTCCTGGGGACGATCGCCCCGACTGGGATTTGGTGAGCCATTCCACTGTGCCCCTGGCGGTGGCGGATCGGGTGTGGCGGTACTGGCTGGAGGGGGGAGCGGAGAATGTGGCTGCCTGTCTGCTGTTGCTGGCTAGGGAGTTCCTAGGGGGCCAATATTCGGCGCCGGATCCACAAGGGTTGCCTCGTCTTGGGATCTACCAACCTCCCGTAGCCTCGCCGACGGATCCCCAAGCTCCCAAGGTGGGGATTTTGCTCTACCGAGCCCATGTTCTGGCGGGGAACATAGAGCCGGTGGATCAATTGGCAAAAGCCTTGGTGGAGCGGGGGCTGCAGCCTCTGTGCCTTTACACCTACAGCCTTCAAGATCCCGACTTGCCCCAGGCCATTCGGGATCACTTTGGCAGCCAGATTGACCTGTTGCTCAACACCACCAGTTTTTCGCTGGCGCGGTTGGACAGCCACCAGCCCGATGTAAGCCTGTGGCAGGAATTGGATGTGCCCGTTTTGCAGGTAATCCTTAGCAGCGGATCCCGCCAGAGCTGGGAGGACTCCACGCGAGGACTGGGAGCGCGGGATCTGGCCATGAATGTGGCTTTGCCGGAGGTGGATGGGCGCATCATCAGCCGCGCCGTTTCCTTCAAGGCGGTTCAACAGCGGGATCCCCACTTGCAAACGGAGGTGGTGGCCTATGCGGCTGTGCCGGATCGGGTGGAGTTTGTAGCCGATTTGGCGGCCAACTGGGTGAAACTGCGGCGCACCCCTGCCAACCAGCGCCGTCTGGCTCTGATTTTGGCCAACTACCCCAGCCGGGACGGGCGGCTGGCCAATGGGGTAGGGTTGGATACACCGGCAAGCTGCGTGGAGATTCTCAAGGTCCTGGCGGAATCCAGCTACCGGGTGGGGCCCCTGCCGCAGACAGGAGATGAGCTCATCCGCTGGCTCACCCAGGGCCAAACCTATGACCCGCTGGGATCCCTGCGCCCCGCTCGCCAATGGCTTTCTGCTGCCCTTTATCGAGAGTGGTTTGCCCGCTTGCCTGAGCCCATCCAGACCGACCTCGTCCGGCAGTGGGGGGATCCGCCCTCTCGAGATATTCCCGTGGTGGGACTGCAGTTAGGGCAGGTGTTTGTAGGCATTCAGCCCCCGCGAGGCTATGACCGGGATCCGTCCTTGAACTACCACGCCCCGGATCTGGTGCCCCCCCACGAGTACCTGGCTTTTTACCTGTGGCTGCGGCAGGTCTTCGCCGTTCAAGCGGTGGTGCATGTGGGCAAGCACGGCAACCTGGAATGGCTGCCCGGCAAGGGATCCGCCCTTTCCGCCACCTGCTACCCGGAGATGGCCCTGGGGCCGCTGCCCCACTTCTACCCCTTCATTGTCAACGATCCGGGAGAGGGATCCCAGGCCAAGCGGCGAGCCCAGGCAGTGATTATCGACCACCTCACCCCGCCCCTTACCCGCGCCGAGCTGTACGGCCCCCTGGCGGACTTGGAACGGTTGATGGATGAGTACGTGCAGGCCCAACAGATGGATCCAGGCCGCTGCCCGCTGATTCGCGCCCAGATTCAGGAGCTGGTTCGAGCCGAGCATCTAGACCAACAGTTCAACCTGGAAAAAGAAGAAGATTGGAATCGCCTGGATGGCTATCTTTGCGAGCTAAAAGAATCCCAGATTCGCGATGGGCTGCACATCTTTGGCCGGATCCCTGCCGGTGAGCAGCTTGTTGATCTGGTGGTAGCGCTGGCCCGCTACCCCGGCCACGGACAACTGGGGATTACTCAGGCCATTGCCCGCGATTGGGGATGGGACTGGGATCCCTTGACCGCCGACCTGACAGATCCTTGGCCAGAGGGATCCCCGAACTCGCCGTAACCCAAGCCAAGCGTTTTATTTTCCTCTCTCAGGGAGCAAGGAAGAATCTTAAGAGTAAGAGGAGTTGATCGGGATCCCTCATCAACTCCTCTGTTGGAACAATGGAAGCAGGCTAGAGAAACAGCTGGATCCCGGAATCGTAGCCCAAGACCGGCTCGCGCCTAGGTGCCCCCTGGCCAGCTACCGGGAAGCCTCAGCAGGCGTTTCAATAGCGAGATTGAAAACTCCGCCGCCGCTCACCACCACCGAAAGCAGGGCGTTCTTCCCGGGGACGAGCTTTGTTCACCTTGAGGTCGCGCCCCATCCATTCCGCCCCATCCAGCGCAGCAATGGCAGCCTGCTCCTCTGCTTCAGAGCTCATTTCCACAAACCCGAAGCCTCGAATGCGGCCTGTCTCACGGTCAGTGGGGATCTGCACCCGCTTCACAGAACCGTACTCAGCAAAAACAGCGGTCAAATCCGCTTCTGTCACCTTAAAGGAAAGGTTGCCAACATAAATCGACATAGACGATCTCCGAAAGAGAGAGTAACAAAGGGTGAGATGTTCGGAGAGCCGTCTGCCAATACAAAACGTGAAAATCCGTCAAGACCAGAAGAAACGAGCACTACAACCGATAACAATCTCAGCTTCTATCCTAACACAGAAGCAGGGGTTCACCACTTCGATTTCGCGAAATTCTGGGGACATTGCCTTCACACCCCAACTGGCCCGGCCCAAACACTCCGCTGCCCTACCTGCGCTGACGCCACCTCAGCCCAGCTTCTCCAGCCTGGATCCCAGTAACCTCATCTGGGCTTCCAGCTCTGCCAGTTGCTCCTGACTGGCTTGCACCACCTCAGGGTTGGCCCGGTTGAGAAAATTGGGGTTCTCTAGGCGAGCGCGGATCCCTTGGGCCTCTTTTTCCAGTTTGGCCAGGTCTTTTTGCAGTTTGGCCCGCAGCGCTTCCACATCCACCAGTCCTGCCAAGGGCATCAGCACCTGCACCGTGCCCACCACTGCAGCTGCCACCTGTTTGGGCTCCGTGGCCAGGGATCCCGTAATCTCCAAAGCCTCGGCCTTAACCAGATCCCGGATATAAGCTTGGGCAGCCGTCAGGATCCGCTGCTCGGCGGGATCGGTAGTGAGCAAAAGGGCCCTGATGGTCTGCTGGGGCTTGAGGCCGGTTTCTGCCCGCAGGTTGCGCAGGCTGGTAATGGTTTGGATCACCAAGCCAAACTCCCGCTCCAGTTGAGGGTCGATCCAACTGGGATCTGGGGTGGGATAGGGCTGCACGGAGATAGAGGTGGTTTGGTTGGCCTGGGTGAGCAGCTGCCAGATCTCCTCGGTGATGTGGGGCATCCAGGGGTGCAGCAGTTTGAGAATGGTTTCCAAAACGATGGCCAGCACCTGCTGCGCTGTGCGCTTGGAAGCCAAGTTTTCTCCCCGCAGCCGGGGCTTGACCAGCTCGATGTACCAGTCGCAAAAGTCATCCCAAATGAGAGAGTAGAGCAGGCGCGCCCCCTCGCCCAGGCCATAGGCTTCCAGCTCGGCGATGACTTGGGTGGCTGTGGAGTGCAGCCGCGACAGGATCCAGCGATCGGCCAGCTCCAGCGCTTCGGGGGCAGGGGATCCCAGCTGGGCAGGGGTTTGCCCCTCCAAGTTCATCAACACAAAGCGGGAGGCGTTCCAGATCTTGTTGGCAAAGTTGCGGGCGGCCTCTACGCTGGCGCTCTCCCCCGTCTTGCGGTCGTAGGCCAGGCGGATATCCTGCCCTGCCCCCACCACCTCTTTGACCAGGGCATAGCGCAGGGCGTCGGTGCCGTATTTGTCCAGCAGCTCCAGGGGATCGATGCCATTTCCCTTGGTTTTGGACATTTTCGCCCCGTGCTCATCCCGCACCAGGCCATTGATGTACACGTCTTTGAAGGGGATCTGGCCGGTAAATTGGGATCCCATCATGGCCATGCGGGCCACCCAGAAGAAAATGATGTCAAAGCCCGTGGACATCAGGGAGTTGGGATAGTAGCGTTTGAAATCCTCGGTCTCTTCCGGCCAGCCCAGGGTTGAAAAGGGCCACAGAGCAGAGCTAAACCAGGTATCCAGCACATCCGGATCCTGCTCTACCCGCTCAACTTCTGGGCCAAACTTTTCCCGTGCCTTGAGCAGCGCTTCCTCGCCGTTGCGGGCCACCACAAAAGCTTGGGGATCCTCGAGAAGCTGGCCATTGAGGACTGGATACCAAGCTGGGATCTGATGGCCCCACCACAACTGCCGAGAAATGCACCAGGGGCGCAGCTTTTCCAGCCAGCCCGTGTAGACTTTGGTCCAGCGCTCAGGGATAAAGCGGGGGCTATTTCGTTGGTATTCCTCTTCCAAACAGCGAGCCCCCATCCCCGAGACATCGCAAAACCACTGAATGGAAAGCAAAGGCTCGATGGGCACGCCGCCGCGGTCGCTGTGGGGAACGGTGTGGGTGTAGTCCTCCACCTTCTCCAGCAGGCCATGTTCGGCAAACCACTGCACCACCTTTTCTCGGGCCACAAAGCGATCTAGGCCGGTGAAAGGATCCCCGTTTTCGTTGAGGGTGCCGTCTTTATTGAGGATGTTGATGAAGGGCAATCGGTGCCGTTTGCCGATTTCAAAGTCGTTGGGGTCGTGGGCCGGGGTAATTTTCACACACCCGGAGCCAAAGGAGGGATCCACATACTCATCCGCAATGATGGGGATGAGGCGATTTTTAATGGGCAGGCGAATGAACTGGCCGATGAGATGGCAATAGCGCTCGTCTTGGGGGTTCACCGCCACCGCCGTATCCCCCAGCATGGTCTCGGGCCGAGTGGTGGCCACCACCAGATACTGGCTGGGATCCTCGGCCAAGGGATAGCGAAAATGCCACAGGTGGCCCTTGACCTCTTTGTCGTCTAGCTCAATGTCTGACACCGCCGACTGGGTGGCCGGGCACCAGTTCACCAAATACTCGCCCCGGTAAATCAACCCCGCCTCGTATAGCCGCACAAACGCCTCGGTTACCGCCCGGCTCAGCCCCTCGTCGAGGGTAAAGCGATCCCGCGTCCAGTCCAGCGAGAGACCCAGCCGCCGCAATTGGCTCTTGATAGCTCCCTGCGACTGCTCCTTCCAAGCCCAAGCTCGCTCCAGAAAAGCCTCGCGGCCCAGATCGAAGCGGGTCTTGCCCTCTTGGCGCAGTTGGTTTTCCAGGATGGTGTGCACGGCGATGCTGGCATGATCCGTGCCGGGCAGCCAGAGCACGTTGTAGCCGCGCATGCGCTTGTAGCGCGTCACCACATCCGGCAGGGTAAAGGCAAAAGCATGGCCCATGTGCAGGTTGCCCGTCACATTGGGCGGGGGCAGCACCATGCTAAAGGCCTCTCCCGGCGCCTTGGGATCCGCCACGTAAAAGCCCTTCTCTTCCCAAAAGCGCTGCCACTTCGGCTCGGTCTCGAAGGGGTTGTACTGGCTGGGCAGGTTGGCGGAGGAAATTGCAGCAGTCATGGGGAGAACAGGCCAACGGCTGAGAAGGATAAATCACTTTATAGAGTAGCAGTCTAACCCCTTGCCCTTCGGGGTAGAGTGGCCCGTTGGTCTTGACCCCGATCACACAGCCAGAGAGGGATTTCGAGCTAGGGTACTGCTGTCCTCAGCGTTTGGGTACTGCGTTATGTCCAGATCATTGACGGCAACGGTACTGATGGCCCTGATGGCTCTATCCCCTGGGATCCCTGCCTTGGCGCAACAGGACCAGGAGAGCTTAGATGGTGACGTCCTGATTTGTCAGGGGGTACCTCATCTAGACTCTTTGGCAGGTTTTGAGGCTTGCTTGAGTTTGGGTTCCTACACCTACTCTCAGTCTGATAACCAATCCGCGACCCAGTTGTTAGCAGATTTGTTGCTTTCGCACCTCCTCGAGCGAACCCCCTCTCAGTCTAATAGCCAATCCCAGTTGGTAGGCCTGTATTTCATCCCATACACCACCTATAGCTTTTGCTTTGTGGGTACAGAGAAGTTCGATGACTCAGAGAAGATTTATGTGTATGTGGGTCGAAGTGGACGGCTATTCTTCGGTTTGGATCGCCCCCTGACCCCTTCTGAACTGGAGGTAGAGACCCCCCAAGTTATCCAGCGGAAGGCCCGTATTCTCCAGGTGGCGGCAGATCCCATTTTCGGTATCAGCCAACTGGTGGTTTACGACGAGACTGAGTTTCGCCTGAAGCAGCCAATAATAGTGACCACACCTCTAGGATACTTTGGAGACTCCATTTCGCGAGAGGTGTTTTTAGAGAGTCCCGACTGCCAAGCCATTTTGAATTGAGGATCCCCTGCACCTGTAACTGGTGTGCGTTCTTGGGTTTTGGCAGGCTTACGAAACGGCCCTAGAGGCCAGAGTAAGCGTTGAGCCATTCCATGAAGTAAAACACCAGTGGCGCGGTGAACACATAGCTGTCTCCCCGATCCAAGATGCCACCGTGGCCCGGGATCAGATCCCCGGAATCTTTGACGCCGGCATCTCGCTTCATCAGCGATTCGGTCAGGTCGCCCAGCAGGCTGGTCAACCCGATCAAAAACCCCAACACGCTGCCGCTCAGCCAGCTCCAGGGCCAGCTCAGGGCGTGGGCTCCGGCCACGGCCAGGGCCATGCTGGCGGCAATGCCGGCTACTGCCCCTTCCACCGTTTTCTTCGGGCTGAGGATGGAGAGCTTGGTGCGCCCAAAGGCCCGACCACACAGGTAGGCCCCTACATCTGCGGCGATCACGCAGCCAATGGCCAACAGCGTAATCCATAGCCCTTCGCCAATGCCCTTGGATAAAGACAAAGCCCTGACCCGAATCCAAAAACTGGGCAGCAGAGCACAGTAAAACAGTCCCAAAATTGAGGTGGCAATATCGGCAATGGTGGCCACCTTGGGCTTAAAGAGCAAATAAAAACAGATGATCGATCCCGCCACGATAAAGGCAGGGCTGGTCCACTCCGGCCTCACCTGCTGCAAAATCACCAGCACCTGGCTGGAAAACATGGTGGTGCGCATGGCCGGCGCATTGCCTTTGGCTTGCACCAAGCGAAAAAACTCCAACTGGGCCAAAAAAATGATTAGCCCAATGGCTGCAGTAAAATACCAGCCCCCTAGCAGGGTGACCGCCAACGCAAACAACACCGCCGCAAAACCGCTAACCCAACGGGCTCCCATGGGCGCACCCCGTCACGTTGGCTGGCCAAATACCTCTTGCCCCCGGCTCCAGCAGATCGACGTCCAAGCCGAGAGCAGAAGAAACCCCCCCTCTGGTGTTCAAGATTCGCGTTTGCGGGACGGAGTCCTGATGCGGCTGCTGCAATGGAAACGCCTCTTGCCCTAGCCTTTCAGTTTAACTCCCTTGGCCTCGAAACAACCGCTTTCGGCCCTGCAGGATGGGATTTCCAGGTAAGGTGGCAGACAGACTGGAGCATGAGATAATGGGCAAACCGCAAAGCTCACTGCTGACCGCCTAAGATACCTCTGATTCGTTGCACCGCAGCATGGTTCAAGAACTCACTTCGCGCTCCACGACTGCTCGCATTTCTGCCGAAGAGGCTCGTCTTCTCTATGAAGACATGGTGCTGGGCCGCCTGTTTGAAGACAAGTGCGCCGAAATGTACTACAAGGGCAAGATGTTCGGCTTTGTGCATCTGTACAACGGCCAGGAGGCCGTCTCTACGGGGGTGATCAAGGCGCTCAAGCCCACCGACTACGTGTGCAGCACCTACCGCGATCATGTGCATGCTCTCAGCACCGGGATCCCGCCGCGGGCGGTCATGGCAGAGTTGTTCGGCAAGGCCACCGGCTGCAGCAAGGGTCGGGGTGGTTCCATGCACCTCTTCTCGGCGGAGCACAATTTCTTGGGGGGCTATGCCTTCGTGGCCGAAGGGATCCCGGTGGCGACGGGGGCTGCTTTTTCTGCCAAATACCGGGGCACTGACCAGGTAACCGCCTGCTTCTTCGGGGATGGAGCCTGCAACAACGGCCAGTTTTACGAGTGCCTCAACATGGCTGCCCTCTGGAAGTTGCCCATCATCTATGTGGTGGAAAATAACTTCTGGGCCATTGGCATGGCCCATGAGCGCTCCACTTCCGACACCGATATCTACCGCAAGGGCCCGGCTTTTGGCATGCCCGGCTACCAGGTGGATGGGATGGATGTGCTGGCGGTGCGAGAGGCGGCCCAACAGGCCATCGCCCGCGCCCGCGCCGGAGAAGGCCCCACCTTGCTAGAGTGCATCACCTATCGTTTTCGGGGCCATTCCCTTGCCGACCCTGACGAGCTGCGCAGTCCTGAGGAAAAAGAGTTCTGGCGGCAGCGGGATCCCATTAAACAACTGGAACGCTATGCCCTGGAGCACAACCTAATGTCCGAGGCAGACTTCCAAGCCATCCACGCGGAGGTCAGCGCCGTGATTGAGGACGCGGTTCTTTTTGCTCTGGAAAGCCCAGAGCCAACCCTGGACGAGCTGCACCGTTTTGTCTTTGCCGAAGACGAGTAGATCCTGGCCACTTCCCCGGTAGCGGGGGAGTCGCTTGCCGGGGGATCCCCACAAGGTTCTCTGGCCAACTCGGGTGGCCCATCCACCTGGCGGAGTGCTGTCCTGCTGGATCCCTCGAGGCTCCTCGAGGATCGGCATCAGAGAAACTTTCTCGAGATCTGCGCGATGGCGCAGATTTTTTTGTAAATATCGCTTCCCATTTGTTTACACAGCTTCATATCATTGAGGTATCGAGCATGAGTATTTATTCCCGGTCATGAGCAATTCTCTTGAGTTTCCCTGGCTGTCGGTGCTGGTGCTCTTGCCTCTGCTGGCAGCCTTCGGGATCCCCTTGATCCCCCAGAGCCGTTGGGTGCGTTGGTATGCCCTCGCTGTGGGGGCTTTTGATTTGGGCCTGATGGTCTATGTCTTTGCGCGGCACTATGACCTGCAGGACTTTTCTCTGCAACTGGCGGAGCGCTACGCCTGGGTGCCCCAAATTGGATTCCACTGGTCGCTGGCGGTGGACGGCCTCTCCTTCCCGCTGGTGTTGCTGTCGGGTTTGATCACAACCCTGTCGATTGTGGCGGCTTGGAATCTCACCCATAAGCCGCGTTTGTTTTTCTTCTTGCTGCTGCTGATGTACGGTGCCCAGGTGGGCGTGTTTCTGGCGCAGGACATGCTCCTTTTCTTCCTGATGTGGGAGATCGAGCTGGTGCCGGTCTATCTGCTCATCTCCATCTGGGGTGGGCCGAAGCGCCAGTACGCCGCCACCAAGTTCATCCTCTACACCGCCGCCGCCTCCATTTTTATCTTGGTGGGATCCCTGGCAATGGCCTTCTATGGCGAGGGCTTTAGCCTGGAGATGGCAGAGCTGAGCGCTAAGTCTTACCCGGTGGCCTTGGAGCTGTTGGTGTATGCGGCTTTGCTGATTGCCTTTGGGGTGAAGCTGCCGATTTTTCCGCTGCACACCTGGCTGCCGGATGCCCACAGCGAAGCCTCTGCTCCCATTTCCATGATCTTGGCGGGGGTTCTGCTCAAGATGGGTGGCTATGGCCTGATCCGCATGAATGTGGGCATGTTGTCGGAAGCCCACGTGTACTTCGCCCCGGTGCTGGCGGTGTTGGGTGTGGTGAACATCATCTACGGGGCGTTGGCCGCCTTCGGTCAGAACCATCTCAAGCGGCGCTTGGCCTATTCATCCATCGCCCACATGGGCTTTGTGTTGATCGGGATCTCCGCCTTCACGGAGCTGGGCATCAATGGGGCAGTGCTGCAGATGATCTCCCACGGTCTGATTGCCGCGGTTCTGTTCTTCCTGACGGGGATCACCTACGAGCGCACCCACACCCTTGCCCTCGACAAGTTGGGAGGGTTGGCCAAGCAGATGCCGAAGGCTTTTGCCCTGTTTACAGCGGGATCCCTGGCCTCTCTGGCGCTGCCGGGGATGAGCGGATTTGTGGGTGAGCTGACGGTGTTCTTGGGCTTGACCACCAGCGATGCCTATGCGCCGACCTTCAAAGCTGGAATTGCCCTGCTGGCGGCAGTGGGTATCATTTTGACGCCCATTTACTTGCTCTCCATGCTGCGTCAGGTGTTCTACGGGGCTCAGGATCCCGGCCTAGTTTTGGAAGATTACCTGGGGGATATGCGCCCGCGGGAAATGGCGGTGGCCCTCTGTCTGCTGTTGCCGATCCTCGGCATTGGCTTCTACCCACGCCTGGCTACCCAAACCTACGATGTCACAACGGTGGCGGTAGCTGCCCAGTTGCGCAGTGTGTTGGCCACTGAAATTGTGCAACGGCCTTTCTTCCCTTCGCCAGTGCAACCGGCCCAGGTGGCCGCTCTGCCCCTGGAAGATTGAAAGGGGGTCGAGACTCGCTTTCTTTTTATCGGTCTTTCTCTATTCCTTCCCTATCCAGAAGAGCTGCTGTCGGAGGAGTGGCCCGACTCAACTTGCGGCTCTTCTTTTTTCTTTTGTTTTTTAAGCTTCTTTTAAGTTTTAAGGTTGGATTTCGGATCGAGGATGTTCCTGGGCTGGGATTTTCTGGCGGTTGATTGTTCTTGGGCTGCCAATCCTAGTGGTGATCGGTGCGGATGGAGTTCTGTTCCATCAGGTTTAGCTGCACCACCAACCACCAAAGGGTTACATCGGAATAGGTTGCCCGAAGCTTGAGCCGAGAAATGGAGTGTACTGGGTTTTGGCTGTCGATCATCCACTCAGAAGCGATGATTTGGCCACGTTGTTGAGCATTCATGGTTTCTCCCTCCGCTCGCCAACTGCTCAATAGAATGGCTAATACCCAGGATGGCGAATTTGAACGGGAGCGTGTGAAAAAATATATTACGCAAGGATCCCCAAAGTCAGCCAACTTTCTTAGCAATGAGGATCTCAGAGAATCTCAGAGGCCGTCGAGTTGCTGATTTATCGTCCAGGGATCGGGAAAAACGTTGCAAAAAGGGCAAAATGTTGGGTGAGGGGATCCCCTCTATCTTCACAAGTCTTAAAACTAGAAAGATCCCATCTCTCTACTGGTCTGAAGGTCTGGGTTCTACCTCTTGTTGCCAACCTTTGCAGCAGCAACCCTTGAGAAGTCCGAGATCGCGATGAGAGCCAAGGCCATCTCCCCCCAGCCGGCCTCTGCTTTTGGAGAAGTGGTGGAGGCCAACACCACAACCTTTGTGGCCCAGTGCTTCGAGCCGGAACGTCTGACCTTCCCACCCATGCCTGCTCTCGGCAGTTGGACGCGCTCCCAAGACGAAGAGACCGGCAACCTAATCTACGGGGTGGTTTGCTATGCCGCCATCGCCCCCATCGACACCGTCCATCGCGCCAGGGCTTTGGGCCTCTCCCCTCAGGAGCTGCGGGAGCAACAGCCCCAGATTTTTGCCATGTTGCGCACCGATTTTCGCGCGGCCATTGTCGGCTTTGTCAGCGGGGGACGGGTCTATCAGTACTTGCCGCCACGCCCTCCCCAGATTCACCAGCCGGTTTATCTCTGCTCCGATACGGAAGTGAGGGAGTTCTGCCGCTCTTTCGAGTTTTTGCGCACCCTGCTACGGGTCAACGGGATCCCAACCGATGAGCTGGTGGCTGCCGTGATTCGCCAAACTTACCGAATCCTGAACCGGGATCGCAACTGGCTTCTACAGGCAGGTCGGCAGTTGAGCTGTCTGTTGCGGGGTGATTATGAGCATCTCAGCGCAATTTTACGAAAGATTGAAGCCTAAGCGAAGAAATATTGAGAATGGCCTTGGATCCTTCTTGAGTCAGGTCGGGGGGTGATAACCTGAGGCCGTTTCCTATGGAATTGATTCCCTTTGAATCCTCTTTCTGCTGTAAAAATGTTTAACAAATTCAATCCTTCTGACAAACCCTCCAAAGGCAATTGGGCAGGTCGTACCTTTTCTGCAGCTGCGGGCGCTTCGGTGGCAGCCGGTGTTTGCATTGCCCACGGTCAGCCGGCTTATGTGTCGCTGTTGGTGGCCTGTTGCGCGACGGTGTTTACCCTCGTTTTGGATGAAATGGGCTGGATCTAGGCTCGGTTTCAACGTCAGCTCTGGATTTTGCCGCGTAAGAAGCCGGTCTAAAGCAGAGGCCAACCAATAGGGATCCCTGGCCCTCTGGGTTTGCTGCTTGCGTGAAAGGATCCCTTTGCTGGGTTGGCAACATGCAGCCTTACTTTACCCTGCTTCGCGGGCTGCCCGCACCAACAATCCTGCTGTGATCAGCCCTGCCAGAATGGAGCTACCCCCATGGCTGAACAAAGGCAGGGGCACGCCTGTGGTGGGCAAAATCCCAGTGACCACGCCGATGTTCATCAGCGACTGACCCACCAAAAACATCAGGCAGCCACAGGCTACTAAGCGAATGGTCAGCTCTCGACAGCGCCCCATCACTCGCCAGCCCAGCAAGGTGTAGAAAGTCAGCAACCCCAGAAAGAACAGGGATCCGGCCAAGCCAAACTCTTCTGCATACACCGAGAAGATGAAGTCGGTGTATTGGATGGGCAGGTAGAACAGCTTTTGCTGGGAGAGGCCATATCCCTTGCCCCACAGGCCGCCGGAGCCAATGGCCAACAGGCTTTGCACCAACTGATAGCCATCCCCTTGGGCGTTACCCCAGGGATCCAAAAAGGCCAAGATGCGCCGCCGTTGGTAATCTTTGCTGAGAATGCTCACCACAGCCGCCAGAATCCCCAGCCCCGCTGTGGCCAAAAGGGTGAAAGCTGGGATCCCGGCGGTCCAAGCCATAGCCCAGAGGGTAAGGCCGCAGATGGCCGTGGTGCCCAGGTTGGGCTGGGCGAGGATCCCCAAGAGCGCAAAGGCGAAGATAACCACCCAGAGGATGCGGAACCAGAGGGGATGGTGAAACCAGCGGCCAAAGATCCAGGATCCCTGCAACACCAACAGGGGCTTGAGCAATTCTGAAGGCTGGATAACAGGGATCACCTTCAAATCCAGCCAGCGGCTGGCCTCCAGGCGGGAAACCCCCAATCCCGGCACCTGGGTGGCCCACACCAGGCCAACTCCCACCAAGCAGAGGATCCCGGCCCAGGGGAACCAGCGCCGCAGCGGGATCTGCACCAGAGCCCAGAAACAGCCCAGACCCAGCCCGGCCCAGAGCAATTGGCGCTTGAAAAAGTAGAGGCCATCGCCGGTGATCCGCTGAGCCACCGGGTAGGAAGCGGAAAACAGCATCATCAGCCCCAGCACCAGCCAGATCAAGGTGAGCCAGCGCAGCCAGCGAGCTTCAGCATTCCAGGGATCCCTGGAGGGCTTGGCAGCAGGCTCGGAAATGGTTGCCACGGTGTTCAAAGCTGGAGTACTGGTCAAAACTGGCACAGGCGGGGGACAGCAAAATGGTGATGGGTTGAGCGGGCTTCCCCAAGCTCTGAGCTTGACGCGAAAGGGAACAAGCCGCTGCAAAGGCTCTTTCCACCGCTACATCTAGGGTTGGCACCAGCTCAACGTCAGTATAGTGGATCCCCTGGAGGGCCTCCGCCAGGGCTGGGGCAGACTCCCCCATCAGCACCACGCGGGCCACCTTGGCCCGAATCAACCGCAACCAGGCGCCGGGATCCCCCTGCTTAGCCCTTCCTCCGGCAATCAGAATAATGGGTGGGGAGAGGGCGTTGAGTGCCACCCAGCCGGCCTCGTAGTTGGTGGCCTTGCTGTCGTTGACAAAGCGGATGGGGGTGGCTCCCACCTGGATTTGCGCCACCCGCTCCAGCCGATGGGGCATGCCGGCAAAAGATCGGATGGCTTTTTGAATGGCAACGTTGGGGATCCCGGCCAGACGTGCTGCTGCTGCCGCCAAGAGCAGGTTTTGCAGGTTGTGTTGGCCAGGGCAGCGTTCTGCAAAGTCCTCCAGCTCCGCCACCATCTCCCCCTGGATGTAGAGGCGGTTTTCCCGCAGGTCAACGGTTGCGGTGGGATCCCGGTCACAACAGCCTTGGGTAGCAACAAGGGAAGTCCAATAGGTATTTTCCCAGTCCTGCCGGCGGCAGCACAGGTAGGGATCCTCGCCGTTGAGCACCCGCCACTGGGCCCGATCCAAAAGGCGAGCCTTAAAGCTGGCATAGCGCTCCAGCGTCCCATGCCGTTCTAGGTGATCGGGAGTGAAGGTGGTCCACACCCCAATGCGCGGCGGCCCTCCAGGAGTGCTGCTCATGAGGCGGCTGCTGGCTTCCAACTGATAGCTGCTCAGCTCCGCCACGATCCAATCCGGCTTGAGCTTTCCCTGGAGCGTTGCCAAAGCCACTTGCGACAGGGGCAGGCCAATGTTGCCGCAGGGGATCCCTTGCAGCCCCGCCGCCTTGAACATCTCCGCCACCAGAGCTGTGGTGGTGCTTTTGCCGTTGGTGCCGGTGATCCCCACCCAGGGTAGGTGGTCAAGATAGATCCAGGCCAGCTCCGCCTCCCCCACCACCGGGATTCCCTGTTGACGCACCGCCTGCAGCAGCGGGTGATCCCAGGCAATGCCTGGACTGACCACCACCTGCTCCACTCCTTCGGCCAGTTGAAAAGGCTGCCCCAGCCGAACCGGGATCCCTTCTTGATTGAGCTCAGCCTGCCGCTGTCTGAGAAGAGGGGAATCTTGCTCATCCCAAACCAGCACTTCATAGCCCTGGGCCCGCAACAGTCGCGCTGCCGCCAGCCCCGCAACGCCTAACCCCAAAACTTGATGTTGCACGTTGGTTTCTACTTCGTTTCTTTATTTGGGGATCCCTGCTTGGATCTTACCGGTCACGTCCTTGACCCGCATGTTTTTGTTCGACACTCCCCTTGCTTATGGGGGTAACCAGTTGGTGGAGTGGATGGAGTTTTCCTAGCCGCCTGGATGGCTAACTTGGGAATAGGCTGGAGCATGACTCTAGTCAATAATAAGCTCAACTATACTGAAAATAATGTATAATATGTTCAGTACGGATTACTACCAGTTGATCTTTCTGTTTACTTTCGAGTCTGCCAACATGGTAGCCAAAGCAAAGCAGAAAATTGGTAGTAAGACGACACGGAAACTGCGCTTTGGGTATTCTACTCAAAGCTTTGCGGGATACCGCCATTCTGGTTGGAAACAAACAGAATGCTATCGCTGCATAGTTGAACAGTGATGTTCAGCAGTGTTCAGCGTAAATGTATCAGACCAGTCCGCCGGCCACCCTCTACAACCCGTGCAGATTTGTCTTTGGCGTAGAAAAGATTCCACCTAGCCTGCCAGCCTCACTTTGTGGATGCTGTAGGAAATTTTCTTCCCTATGCATCATCTACTCAATCTTCCAAGGGATCCAACTTGGGATCCAGACTCTTGGCCGTTAGACGCAGAGCCTCCGCCTGATCCATCACCCGTGGAGCTTGCACTGCCGTTTCAAGGCCCTGGCGATAGCTCTCCCACAGGGGCATTTCTGGGTAGGTCTGCTGCAACTCGCTGATCTGATCCAGAAGGGCCTCCAGCCAGCCGGCCGTGCTCCAGGTGAGCAGAAACTGGAAGGGGTTCCAGAGGTTGAGCTGCCGCCCCAATTCATTTAAGCTCTCGTTGCGAATGGGCGGATCGAAGATGTCCGCCACGGTCATCAACTGGCGGGCCAGCAGGGGTCTGAGGATTTTCTCGGCAGCTTCCACCACAGCAGGGATGGCAGCCTGGATCTGGTTGGGTCTGGGAATGTTCCGCGCCTGGGGCAAGGCTTGCAGCACCAACTCCAGTCGCCGCTCTGCCTCTGCCGATTCCAAAGCCGATTCCAGGGTGGTGCCCACGCTGAGAAACACTTCTCCCGTCAGCAGCCGCACTGCATCGATGACCAGGTGATACAAGGGGGGGATCACGAGCTTAATCCACTCACTCTGGAAAAACTCCCGCAGCCGCCGTGCCGCATAGTCCCCCACTTGGGTGGTCTGGATCCCCACTTGAGTGAGATTGAGATACCAGTCGGGAGGAGATCCCTTGGGATCCAGCCAACGGCGCAGCGTTTGCCATTCTTCTTCTGTGAGGGCAGTTCGTCCCTGTTTTAAGCCAGTTCGCCGCAGCTTGCCCTCGGCATTCAAGAGCTTGCGCAGCTCCGGTGTGCCCAGCAAGGACAAGGCACCTGCCGAACCCACACTGCCGATCTCGATGGCGATCAAGGCGGCCAACAAGGCGGCTGAGGCCTTTACTTGAATCTGGCCGCTTTTGTCCATCACCAAAGGCAGGCGGCTGTTGCCATAGGCACGGGCACTCATCGCCTCCAGAGCAGAGCGTTGGTCAGAGGTCAGCGTCCAAGCCCAAGAAGGGATCCCGTGGCTTTCCGCCTCTGGATAGGCCGCTTCCTGCAAGCCGTGATACAGCAAGCTGGCCACCCAGGCGCGATCCGCAGCCTGCCGCAAAGAGCCAATGACCACTTCCCATTGGCAGGGGTTAAGCAGGGGCAAGAGCGCTTGCAGCTCTCGGTGGATGGGTTCTGGGGATCCCGCCGTTCTCGACTGTTCCAGAGCGCTTTGCAGCCGATCCCGCGCCTCTCGGCACAGCCCGCCCCACTCCAGTTGCAGGCGAGCCAGGGTCTGTTGCACCGTCTCTTCGGAGCGACGGGGTAGATCCTGCCAGCCCGCTTCCAGCTGCCGCCACAGCTCCTCCCAGTTCAGGCCCTCAGCAGCGCCATTGACGGCATCTGAGGCAACCTTTGAGCTGGGCGAGGCGTTTTGGGGCTCGGAATGGAAAGGGGGATTCAGGGGTTCAGACATGGACAGAATCCGCTTCAAGGGGATCACGGGCATTATAGCTAGGGGTAAAACGCCAGCCGAGGCAAACCCAACGTTTCCGGCCATCCCATCATCAAGTTGAGACACTGCACTGCCTGCCCGGCTTGCCCTTTCATCAGGTTATCGATCACCGACAGGACGATAACGCGGTTGGTGCGGCTGTCCACCTCCACCCCGATCATGCAGGTGTTGGTGCCGGAGACCCATTTGGTTTGCGGGTAAACCCCCCGCGGCAGCACCTTCACCCAGGGAGATTGGCGATAGAAAGCATTGTAAATGGTGAGCAAATCTTCCCCCACAAAGCCGGGATCCCGCAGGGTGGCATACAACGTGACGTGGATCCCCCGCACCATGGGCACCAGATGAGGCGTAAATTGCACGGTGATGGGGGTGTGGGTCAGGTCGGTGCAAGCTTGCTCGATCTCGGGCGTATGGCGGTGCTGGGCCACTCCATAGGCTGCCAGAGAGCCGTCCACTTCGGCAAACAGGGATCCCACCTTGGGGGTACGACCTGCCCCCGAAACGCCGGATTTGGCATCGAAAATGAGGCTGTCCAGCTCCACCAACCCCTGCCGCAGCAGAGGAGCAACCGCCAACAATGAGGCAGTGGGATAACAGCCGGGACAGCCCACCAGTTGGGCTTGGGCAATCGCCTCGCGATAAAGTTCCGGCAACCCATAGACCGCCTGCTCATTGGCCTGGCGATAGGCAGGGCTGGGCCAGTTGGGATCCGTCTGACCCATGCGGTACCAAGATTGGTAGGTGGCCAGGTTGCGAAAGCGGTAATCCGCCGACAGATCTAAGACTTTGCACCCTTTGGCCAGCAAGGGCGGGGCCAGCTCGGCAGCTAGCCCATTGGGGAGAGACAAAAACACCACATCGCTGTTGGCGGCAATACGATCCACCTCTACCGGCTGAACGGTCAGATCCACGGCCTGGGCCAACTGGGGATAGAGATCCCCGTAGCGCTTGCCGGCGCTGTCTTGCCCGGCCAGGTAGGTGATCTGCACGCCAGGGTGCTCGCTCAGCAGCCGCACCAACTGCACCCCTCCGTAGCCGGAAGCGCCGACAATGCCAATGCGGACAGGCTCTGTGGGGTGGGGTGGGCGGGGCGCCATGTTGGCCATGGGGGGGCTGCCTGTGCAAGAGGGTTGCGTGATGGCTTGCCTTAAGTTCTACCGCATTTTTCTGCTGCATTTGACGCTGCATCTTGTCCATTCGCGTTTTCATTCGCGTTAGCGTTGCGTGGCCATCCAGGGGGATTTGTTATGCTGGGTTCACCTGAGCCGCTCGGGCCTTGGCAGCGGCTTCCGTAATATCTGTCTATGTTCTGTGTAGCTTTCTAATCTGCGGTCTATGCACTATGAGCGATTGATCAACATGGTCTTGCGGGCCTATGGCCAAAGCAGCCGCCACGGTCTGGATCAAGAAACGCTGACCCTCTACTCAGAAGGCCCCTACACCCTCTACAAACTCACTTCCCATTTCGATCGCCGCTCCATTTTTGTGTTGGCCCAGAATCAGCGGGATATGTTTGTTTCTGGCGATGCGTTTAACAACAAGCTGATCCCAGGGGAATGGCAGGCGTGGCTGCACCAGAAAGCGCTGGGCATCGCTCCCGACACGGCCCAAGCGGGTTAGCTGCAGACCAGCTCTGCCGGGGAAGGATCCCCAAGCCTACGCCCGGCCTGTTGAGATCCAGCCCATGCTGACAATGGCCGCCTACTTCCAGCTCAGAGGGTGGTGGGATCCACAGGTCGCTCCACCTGTCCAGAATCTACCCGCCACTGGCCAAAACCCCAGGCTGAACCTGTCGGGGCACCACCGAGAGACGATCCAGATCGGCACAGTAGGCCAGATCCTTATCGTTTTCCGGCCCCAGACCCAATAGCCGTTGCCCGTGGCTAGAGCGTCTCAACAAACCCAGCAGATCGTCCTGCCAAGTTTGGTAGAGGGCCAAGGCTGCCAAGGTCTCGTCGTTGCCCAACTGGTTCAAAGAGCAGCCCAAGCGATGCAGGATAGCCCCGGCACAGGCAGTATCTTCCAGCGAAAAGGCCCCTTCCCACCCGGATCCCACCAGCCACACCTCGGCAAAGGAGCCCCGTCTGAGAAAATCCACCACGGCTCCCAAGTTCACCAGGGCTGCTGTAATCACCACTGGGATCCCTTCCAGGCGCTGTAGGCTGCGCGTGCCGTTGGTGGTGCTCAGGAAGATGCGCTTGTCCCGCACGCGGTCGGGAGTGTAGTCGAGGGGGGAGTTGCCCAGATCAAACCCCGCCACCGCTTTGCCCCCCCGTTCCCCGGCCAAAAGCCGCTGGGAAGCCGGCCAGTTTTGGCTTGCCTCTTGGAGCTGCTGCAGGTGGGCAAACACCTGTACCGCTTCTGCTCCTGCTGCCAGCGCTGTGGCAATGGTGGTGGTGGCCCGCAGCACATCAATGGCCACCGCACACTCCGGGATCCCAGATGAAGGCACCTGTTCAGGCGTATGGAAGTGGAAAAAACGCATGGGGGAAGAGGTAACGTCAGAACTCACGCCGGGCGAACACCAACACTGCCAGAATCAGCAGCAAAAGGGTGTAAACCAAGCCGTACAGTGCATCTCCGAGAAGTTCTGCTGGGGGCGGAACTTGGCCGTAAACCGCAGCATCTCTCAAATTGAGGCGCTCCAAATCCGGCAGGATCAAATAAATCACCTCAAACAGTTTGCCAAATCCGGCATCTTTCACCAGCTTGCTCAGTTGCAGCAGGGCGCGGCTGGCATGGCCCATCAGGAACAGGGCAATGGTGTAGAGGGTGGCCAGAATCGAGGAAGTGAAAACCCCGAACAGCAGGGCTGCGGCAACAATCAGCACCAGCTCTAAGAAAGTGAAGACTGTTGCCCAGAGAATGGCCAAAAGGGGGATCGGGGCCTGCACCAGCAGCAAGCTCAGCAGAAACACAACCGTCATCAGCAGCACCAGCACCGACAGCAGCGCCGATAGGCCCAGATGCTTGCCGACAATGAACTCTGCCCGGCTCATGGGTTTGGCGATCAGCACATACACCGTGCGTTTTTCAATCTCCTTATTCACCAGCCCTGTGCCCACGAAAATGGCCACGATCAGGCCGAAGAAGTGAATGGCTGCCAACCCCAGGTCGGCAATGATTTTGTTGTGGGCCTGGTTGGCCACCTGCGGGATCAAAACAGTGGCTCCCAGCATGGCCACCGCAAATACCATCACCAGGTAGAGAATCCGATCCCGAATCGTTTCCCGGAAAACGTTGTGGGCAATGGCCACCACGCGCGACGCATCCATGACTGAACCCAAAGCTGTGATGATCCGACTGATACACTGGTAACAGATCCAGCCTTTATTCTATGCAGTTCCAGGCCCAGATTCAGATTCACCTACGCCCCTCTGTTCTCGATCCCGCCGGGGCTGCGGTTCAGTCCAGCTTGCATCAGCTGGGGCATACCCAGGTACAGCAGGTGCGCATTGGCAAGCATATCCAACTGCAGCTAGAGGCCCCCGACGCCGAGACCGCCCACCGCCAGGTGGATGAGCTGTGCCATCAACTGCTGGCCAACCCGGTGATTGAGACTTATCAAATCCAAGTGGCTGCCATCGGTGGTTAATTTGATGGGTTCACGCGATTTGGGGTTGATCTGATGGCCATTCCAAAAATACCCCCAACCCCTCTTCCATCCCTCTAATCTGACCATCTTCTTTCCTCTCACTTAAGGGATCCCAATGGCTGGCGTGAGGTTTGGCGTTGTTGTTTTTCCGGGTTCCAACTGCGACCGAGATGTAGCCTGGGTAACCCGCGGCCTCTTGGGCTGCCCAACGCGGCTGATCTGGCACCGAGAGACGGATTTGTCGGGGCTGGATGTGGTGGTGCTGCCGGGGGGCTTCAGCTATGGGGATTATTTGCGGTGCGGGGCTATTGCTCGCTTTGCCCCGGTGATGGGATCCCTGAAGGAGCACGTAGCGCGAGGGGGCTATGTGCTGGGCATCTGCAATGGCTTTCAGATCTTAACAGAGGCGGGCCTGCTGCCGGGGGCGCTGGTGCGCAATGCCAACCTGCACTTTATCTGCGACCGAGTGGGGATCCGTATAGAACGGCAGGATCTTCCCTGGACAAGCGCGTATCCCCAGGGATCCACCCTAACCCTGCCCATCGCCCATGGGGAAGGCCGCTATACCTGCGACCCGGATACCCTCAAGCAATTGCAGGATCAAGGGCAGATCGTCCTTCGCTATGCTCCGGTTGCGCCCAACGGCTCTGTGGATAATATTGCCGGCATTTGCGATCCCAGTGGTCGGATCTTGGGTTTAATGCCCCACCCCGAGCGGGCAGGAGATCCTGATTTGCCAGAGCAGGATGGGATCCCCTTCTGGCAGTCGATTTTGCACAGCTTCGCCGCCTAATTCTTCTCCTCCATTCTTCTCCGGGACAGCTCACTCCTGCCTCGGCCCTTGAGACAACACCTGGCGAACTTGATTCACCATCTCCTCGTGATCCACCACTGGCTTGGCGATATAACCATCCGCCCCGCTCTGGGCCAAGAATGCCTCGCGGTCGCCGCGCATCGCATGGGCCGTCACCAAAATGATGGGGATGGAGCTGCTTTTCGGATCCGCCTTCAACAGTTGGGCAATGCGGATCCCGTCCACCGCCTCGCCGCGAAAGGTGCTCTGGGACAGGGAAACATCCAACAAAATGACATCCACCTCGTGCCCCTGGGCCAGCTTCAAAATCTGCTCCACATCCTGGCTGTGAAAGACCTCAAAACCTCCCCGCCGTCGCAACACCTTCTCAAAAACACGGGCGTTGATCGGATCATCTTCCACCAGCAGCACTGTTGCCATCGTTAACCCAATCTTGAATCTGAACCCAAGCTAAGCTGTCTCTGGGATCCCAAAAGCCATCCTAAGGCATCCTTAGCGAGTTCAATTTGAGCAGTAGGACAAGCGTTCTCCTACAGAGTACTGAAGAGTACCGAAAAGGGTCTCAGTAGCTCTGAGAACTCCCCCCTCCTCTCCCAAAAGGAAGGATCCTCAGGTTGCCGCTACTTGACTATTTAACTATTTATTTTGGAATCTTATTTTGGAATCACTCCATTCCGAGTTGCCGCTACCCAACCGCAAATAGGAAAGCCGGAGAGAGCTCCGGCCCCATCCAGAACTAAGCCTAAACCACAAATCTCAAAAGAGACTGACCTTCCCTCTGCCTTGCTTGAGCCCGGCACAGCAGGAACGGCAGCCACTACCCTGGGTTACTTCTTGGTAATTCTCGGAGTTTCCCGAAAGGCGACCGCGAAAAACAGAAGGCCCAACGTCAAAAACAGGATAAAGGTGTAGGTGATGGCTTCCATACAAAACCTCCATTTCTAAGGGGGCTTGATTCCAGATTAACTCGGAGCCGCCAGCACCCCATCTCCAAAGTGAAGCAGAGTGCCGACGGCATCGCCGAAAAGGGCTCTAGGCTTCCTGAACCTTGCGAGTGGTGGGATCCCCTACTTTCTGGAAGACGCCGAACTCCACCATTTCCTCGCTCATATTGGGGTCAATACCGGCGAACACATCGCGGAAGAGAGTGCGAGCGCCGTGCCAGATGTGGCCAAAGAAGAACAGCAGGGCAAAGACCGCGTGAGCAAAGGTAAACCAACCGCGGGGGCTGGTGTGGAAGGTGCCGTCCGCCTTGGGGGTTTCTCGGTCGAACTCAAACAACTGACCCAACTGGGCCTGGCGGGCATATTTCTTAACCGTTGCCGGGTCGGTAAACACCTGACCGTCCAGCTTGCCGCCGTAAAACTCCACCGTCACGCCCACCTGCTCAAAGCTGTAGCGAGACTCTGCCCGACGGAAAGGAATGTCTGCCCGCACCACGCCATCGGCATCCCGCAGAATAACCGGGAAGGTTTCGAAGAAATTGGGCATCCGCTGCACCGTCAGCTCGCGCCCTTCGCGGTCACGGAACACCGGGTAGCCCAGCCACTCGATGGCAATGCCATCCCCTTTGTTCATGGGGCCAGCTCGGAACAGTCCCCCCTTGGCCGGGCTGTTGCCCACGTAGTCGTAGAAGAGCAGAGACTTGGGCAGGGAGTTGTAGGCCTCGCTGCGGGTCATCCCGGCTTCCATGGCCGCATTTACCCGGCGGTTAATCTCCTGGTTGAAATAGCCAGAATCCCATTGGTAGCGGGTGGGACCAAACAGCTCCACAGGGGTAGTGGCGCTGCCGTACCACATGGTTCCGGCCACCACAAAACCGGCAAAAAACACCGCCGCAATCGAGCTGGAAAGCACCGTCTCGATGTTCCCCATTCGCAGAGCGCGATAGAGGCGCTGGGGTGGGCGTACCGTGATGTGAAATAGACCTGCAATGATGCCCACGATGCCTGCAGCAATGTGGTGGGCCACCACCCCTCCGGCGTTGTAGGGGTTAAAACCGGCTGGCCCCCATTCCGGTGCTACCGGCTGGACGTGCCCCGTCGTCGCATAGGGATCGCTCACCCACATCCCCGGGCCAAAAACCCCCGTCAGGTGAAAGGCGCCAAACCCAAAGCAGAGGATCCCGGCCAACAGCAGGTGGATCCCAAATATTTTCGGCAGATCCAAAGCCGGCTCGCCGGTGCGGGGATCCCGGAATAGCTCCAGATCCCAGTACACCCAGTGCCAGCAGGCCGCCAAGAAGAGCAAGCCGGACAAAACGATATGAGCAGTAGCTACCCCTTCAAACGTCCAGAAGCCCGCATTGGCTACGCTCTCGCCGTAGATATTCCAACCGCCCCAGGAGTTGACCACCCCCAGGCGAACCATAAATGGCATGACAAACATGCCCTGACGCCACATCGGATTCAGGACAGGATCCGACGGATCGAAAATGGCCGTTTCATAGAGCGCCATCGACCCGGCCCAACCTGCTACCAGAGCGGTATGCATCAGGTGAACCGCGATCAGGCGACCTGGGTCATTCAGTACAACCGTATGGACCCGATACCACGGTAGTCCCATAAAGCTCGGTCCTCCACGTTCTCCAACACTTGCGCGATATCCAGTCAAAATTAAGCCGACATCTTACCTGGGATCCTGACCTGAGCAGTTTCTTCAGAGTCGAGGGGTGCCGCACCCGCTTGAACCCCTGAGCGCACCCAACTAGGATATCGCTCTCAGAATTTCCATCGCGGGCATCAAACAGTATAACGAAACGCTACCGACCTGAGTGGCTTCAGGCAGGATGCCGTCTCACTTTAGGCATCATCATCCCAGATCTCTCGCCGGAGATTAAAAATATGACTTAAAATGTTACAATACTTAGCAACTGTGAGCGCTCTCCTGGCTCAGGCTGAAAGGTGTCGTGGTTTCTGGCAGGGGTATGGCAACGATTCGCTTCGTCAACGAGAACCGAGAGATCTTCGTCGCTGAAGGCGCTAACTTGCGCTTGAAGGCTCTGGAAAACCAGATCGATCTCTACAAAATGATGGCCAAGCTGCTCAACTGCGGCGGCAACGGCCAGTGTGGCACCTGTGTGGTGGAGATTGTCGAGGGATCCGAGAACCTCTCCCCTCGCACCGAGGCAGAAAACCGCAAGCTCAAGCGCAAGCCCGATAGCTACCGCCTTGCCTGCCAGACCAAAGTGCTGGGGGATGTTTCCGTCAAAACAAAGCCCTAGCCTTGGCCCGCCCGTTTTCCCTTTGGGCAAGTCGCACCTCAGAGTGGTATGCTGACTGCCAGTTGGGCTTGTGGCATTTGGAGTTATGGAGACGAACTACCTGGGCATCTTGGCCACCCTCTTAGTTGTTCTGGTGCCCGCCATCTTCCTGGTGATTTTGTACGTGCAAACCTCCAGCAGATCTGGTGACTGAGTGGGCAACTCCTACTGGCTCAAGTCGGGTAAATGCTGGTCAAAAGGGGGGATCCCCTGTGTAGGAGGGGATCCCTTCGTCTTTTGTCGTCTAGGCTGGGCGAATTAAGGGTATTTGGAGCTCTATCGGTCAAGCTGTTGCTTGAGCTGACCTAGCCCTGTCGAAAGTCCCCGCAGGCTCATACAAAAACTCAAACAGGTTGCCGTCGGGATCCTTGCCGTAGAAAGAGGCCGTGCCATCCCTGTGGGTGTGAATGGCCCCTACCGGGATCCCTTGGGATTTCAGGCGTTGGTGTTCTTGCTGGAGCTCCTCTATGCTGTCGAAGACAAAGCCAAAGTGAGGCCCTGCCGCGCGGTAGCCCGGCCCCAATAGCGCCAGCCCATCCTCTCCCGCCTTCATGTAGGCCCAGTCGGGATCCTGCCAGACGTTGACCATGCCCAGCTTTTGGTAGAACTCCACCGCCTTGGGGATGTCTTCTACCCGGATGGCGACATGCCCGAGTTGTCTAAGTGCCATGTCATCCTCTGTGCTCAATTGAGCCAACTGCAATGGTTCTTCTACAGATCAGCTTGACACACTCCCCGCCGCAAAGGGCAGGGATCCCTGCAGCAAGACAGGGCTCTAGACCTGACTTCTTGAGAACTTGAGACAGGGATCCCAATCCAGTCCATAGGCAGGACAGAAGATGGTTTCAACCCATTGGATTGGGGATGAACCAAGACTTATCCTGTTGGCTGCGCGGCCAAGAACTGCTCCAGCTCACTCAAAGCCTCTGCATCCATTTTGGTTTGCATGGGGCAAAACTTTGGCCCACACATGGAGCAGAACTCTGCCGTTTTGTAGATATCTGCTGGCAAGGTCTCGTCGTGATATTCTCGAGCTCGCTCCGGATCCAAAGACAGTTCAAATTGTCGGTTCCAGTCGAAGTTATAGCGAGCTCTGGACATCTCATCATCGCGATCCCTGGCCCCAGGCCGGTGACGGGCAATGTCGGCAGCATGGGCGGCAATTTTGTAGGCAATGAGGCCGTTGCGCACGTCCTCAGCATTGGGCAAACCCAAGTGTTCCTTGGGGGTGACGTAGCAGAGCATTGCCGCACCATACCAGCCAGCCAAGGCCGCCCCAATGGCGGAGCTGATGTGGTCATAGCCTGCCGCAATATCGGTTACCAAAGGCCCCAAAACGTAGAAGGGAGCTTCGTCGCACTCCTCCATTTGCTTGCGCACGTTAAATTCAATTTGATCCATCGGCACGTGCCCCGGCCCTTCTACCATCACCTGCACATCGTGCTCCCAGGCCATGCGGGTCAGCTGGCCCAGGGTTTTCAACTCCGCCAGTTGCGCCTCATCAGAGGCATCGTGCAAGCATCCCGGTCGCAAAGAATCTCCCAGACTAAAAGAAACATCGTATTTCTTGAAAATCTCGATAATGTCGCGGAAGTGGGTATAAAGCGGGTTTTGTTTGTGGTGGGCCAACATCCAACGGGCCAGGATCCCACCCCCACGAGAAACAATTCCCGTCAGGCGATGGCGTACCAACGGAAGATATTCGATCAGGATCCCGGCATGGATGGTCATGTAGTCCACCCCTTGCTGGGCCTGCTTTTCGATAATATGCAAGATATCTTCTGCCGAGAGTTTTTCGACATTGCCATGCACGCTTTCTAGGGCCTGGTAGATGGGCACCGTGCCAATGGGCACTGGAGAAGCTTGGATAATGGCTGTGCGAATTTCATCCAAATCGCCCCCGCCGGTGGACAGATCCATAACGGTATCGGCGCCGTATTTGATGGCCAATTTCAGCTTTTCCAGCTCTTCGGCCAAGCCGGAAGAAGTAGGGGAAGCGCCGATGTTGGCATTAACTTTACAGCGGGAAGCGATCCCAATGCACATCGGCTCGAGGTTGGTGTGATTGATGTTGGCAGGGATGATCATGCGACCCCGGGCCACTTCCGAGCGGATCAGTTCCGGCGGCAGGTTTTCCCGCTGGGCCACATACTCCATCTCTTCGGTAATCACGCCCTGACGGGCAAAGTGCATCTGCGTTACATTTGCTTGCCCACGACGACGGGCAACCCATTCGCTGCGCATGTTGTCAACTCCAGTGCTCGCTTTCCTACGCTGGTATGAACCAGATCAGGTTCTGAGGATGTAATCTCAGCCTGGGGGGGATCCCCAGACACTCCTAGCGTGGTGTGATCATATCACCGAAATAGAGATGAGGCGGGGAGCTTTATAGTCTTTATTAAAAGAGTTTGAGATAGTACTAACCCTCACTCCTGGCCTCTCTCCCCATGAGATCCTGACCCTCACAGGGATCCCAGCCAGCGCCGCCAGCTCCACCAGAGCCCCTTTTTCCTGCGGGCCCGGAACAGTTCGGCTACTTCTTCCCCGCTGGGCTGGGCAATAAAAGTCTTCAAGACGCTGTAGAGGCCGGGCTCTTCCTGTTGCCACACGCTCCAGGGATCCGGATAGGCCCGAAACAGGGCCCCCTCCACCAGGGAGCGCAGGTAGTAGCTGGTCTCAAAGGTGCTCAGGAACCGCTGCCGCAGTCGGCGACCGGCCAGACCCACCCCCACGGTGGCGGCATCCTGCAATTGGGGGTTGAGCAGCACGACGGGTTTGGGATCCCGTCCTTTGGAAGCCAGCCCAGAGGGATCCCCGCCACTGACCGCTTGGCAAACCCGCTCCACCTGATCCAAGCTGTAAACCGCGGGCATCACCAGCAGGATGCTCTGTTCTGGGGTAGGTTGAGTCCGGGAAGTCAAGCTCTGTAATTCAATCCCTTCTGGCAGGGATCCCCATTCCCGCTGGGCCAGGGCTGCTCCGCCGGCATCGCTGAATAGCACCAAAGCCGGTGGCTGCACAAGTTCCAAAAAAGGGCGAGCCAAAACCTCCGGCTTCAGGTCGGGGGCGAGGATCTCGATCAGCAGGCGGCGATACCCCGCTTGCATGGCCAAGCGAGTTGCCCGAATGGCTTGTTCGCAGGCTTGGGCCAGATCGACGGGCAGGTCGGGAAATTGAGTCAGTTGCAGTTGCTCCGCCACAGCTCAGATCCAAATCAGATCCAACAAGGTTCAAGAAACGGTTGCCTAGCCTGACGAGTCTTCCCAAGCCTTGTGGGTGAGCAATTCCTCCAGCACCCGCACGCCCCGCAGTTGGTTGGAAAGGGGCAGGTGGCCCTTGGGGGCGGAGAGATCCCAGATGAACTCGTCAGGGTAGCGAGTCCAGTGGTAGCCCTGCTTCCAGCCGATGAGGGGCCAAAGGCGCTCCCAGTTGCGGTTCACCCCCAGCCACAGTTGCCGCTGCACCGAGTAGCCAAAGCGATCCCCGGAGGCCGCCCGCCACAGGTGATCAATCGTTCGCAAATCCTCCACCGGAATCCGGCTCACCTCAGAAAAATACAGCCAGCCCCGCCGCATTGCCCCCTCTCCTGCCGCCCGACATAGCAGTTGTAGGCTCAGCCGATCCGCCTCCAGCCAGGCTCCCGCCGATAACAGCTCCTGCAGAGGACGATAGTCGATATTCAGGGCTGAAGTCAGAGGGACGGTCACCATTGCCAAGTTGCAAAAGGTCTCCCTTGATTTTAGTCCCTGCTGTCTGCCCCCTCAGGTTTCAGGCGGGTACTTGGGCGGATCCCCGAAGAGGATGCGATAGCCGATGTACGCCACCCCCAACAGCCCTGCCAGGATCCACAAGAAAGCCGAAAAGGGCATGTAGGAAAAAAAGACAAGATAAACCCGGCGACTGAGCCAAGAAAAAATAAGATAGACTGCCGCCAAAATGCCGATCCCTTGCAAGGTGCGAAAAGCCGGCACCCGCGAGAGAGGCATGCGCTGCCGCGCCACCCAGATGGAGCTAAGAAAAGTCCAGGGAGGCACCAGCAGCAAGAACATATCCGCCTGCTTCACCACCGCCTGCCAGCCGGCGGTGTTGGTGGCATAGGCCAAGTAGCCCGCCCAGAGGACAAGAGTTACCGCTCCCAAGCCGATACTTAAGCTGAGCAAAAAAGGCTCCTCCCATTGGCCTGGGATCCAGTCGCAGAGAACCCAAACCACCCAAGGGGTGGCAAAGAGCAAAAGCGCAATGGCTAAGCCATTGGCGTTGAGCTGGGTAAAAAACGTCTCCAGAGTCATGAACAGCAAAAGGAGCGAACGTCACCCTCGATGGTAATGATTCCTCCTTCAATCTGCAATTCGATTCGTATACAGAATCCATGAATTTGTTGGGAGCAATGCCCAAAAGGTTCACAGCCCGTCCGGGCATTCGTGTAAGCCTTGCCAAGCAACAACAGCGGGGATGGAAGTGGGAAAAAGAAAAGGGATCCTTGACACTGGCCAGGGATCCCTTCCTAAAAAGCTCAAGACATTTCTCCGGCACGCTGCTGAGGCAACTCATCCAAGCCAATCTCCCCTTTTGCAAGAAGTGAGTCTGGCATCGGAATCCCTACTCCTCCGGATCCATCCGCCCCAGTCCATTAACCCAATCTACAGCCCTTGCAGCACCGTATCTGGGCGGGCCGACAGGTTCTGGATGCGGGTATCCTGGGCCGGCGGGGTGTCTGCTTGGGTGAACACGCCGATCTGCCGCAAATACCGAGCCAAGGCATCTTGCTCGCTGCCGGGGGTGTCGAAGGTAATGTCAGAGCTGGGGGCCAAGTTGACCCGGTTGGGGTTAGACAGGCGAGGGAAGGGATAGTCATCCCCACCATTGGCCAAGAAGTCCAGGGTCACCAGGCGGAAGGTGCGTCTGGGATCCCCTTGCACTTGGCCGTTGCGCACCACCACATCCCGACCTGTGGGCGTATCCACCCGCAAGGAGAGGACGCGGGATCCCGGTGGCCGCGAGGGATCAAAGCTAAAGGCAAAGCCGCCAATTTGCGGGAAACGGCCTGGCGTGGCTCCTGGCTGGGTTTGCGCCACCCCGTGTTCCACTATCTGCTTCAGTTCCTCAGCGGTGACGGTCAACAGAGAGAGGCCGTTGTTAAAAGCAAGGGCCGTTTCGATGTCCAGCTGAGAGATTTGACCGGACTGCTTGCCGGCCTCAGGGTTAGCAACCGGTGGGATCCGCTGCACCGGCTCACCGCCGCCGCCGCCGGTGGTAGCCCCAATGGGAGCGCGAATGCCACCGCCATTTTTCAGGGAGATGACCGTAGAAGGATCAACCGTTCTGGCGTAGGCCAGGTTGGCATCAGCAGTGAGGTTGCCCAGGTTGGTTTCCTCAGTGCGCACCTCTGCCCGCAGGCCGTTGAGAAATTGGGTGGTGGAGCCGAAGGTGCGGCCATCTTTGGTGCGGATGATGTTGCCAATTTCGTTGGCTATCCGCACTACGTCGGGATTGGGGGTGCCCCTGACAGCTGCTACCCCTTGGTCGTCGGTGGCATAGGCACCGCTGACCGGATCGATGCGGGCAATAACCCCGTTGGCGTCAAAGCTGACCACCAGGCGGCCCACGTAGCGATAGTTGGAGCCGGTGTTGACCACCGCCACCGGTTGACCACTGGCGGAGGAGCGCAAGATGGGGTAGTCACCCGTGCGGGTATCCGGCAAATCAGTGCGCAGGCGATCGGTGGGCTTGGCGATCACCCGGTGGGATCCGCCGGCAATGATGATGTCCACATTTCGCAATTGGCTGGCCAGGGCTACCTCGTTTTGCAACTGTTGCAGATGGGCTAGGAGGATAATTTTGTTGATGCCCTGAGCGGCGAGTTGATCGACAAAGCCCTGGATTAGAGCGGCACTCACCTGGTCAGTATCGTCCACCCTGTCTTCTACCCTCACCTCGGGGCCGGGGCTAGAGATGGCCGCCAAACGGGTGGTGGTGGCTCCCACCAGACCGATCCGCTGCCCTCCTACCGTGATCACCGCCGTCTTGGCGATCTTGCCGCGGATAGAGCTGGCCTCTTGACCATCAGCAGCAAAGTCAGAGCTAGCCAATTCGCCGGTACCGCTGAAGCTGAGGTTGGCGCTCAAGTAGGGAAAACGAGCCCCAGCGTAGCCGCGGCCAGTGTCGGGCCGGATGAGGTCGCGAATTTGGCGCGTGCCTTGGTCGAACTCGTGGTTGCCGAAGGCAGCTGCCTCAAAGCCAATGGCGTTGATGATCTCGATATCGGCTTTGCCAGGGGTGAGGTTGTAACGGCCTTGCAGAGACCGATCCGTGCTGGCGTTGTAGAAGGGGCTGGGAATATAGTTGTCCCCACTGGAGAGCACCACCGTGTTGGGAAATTGGGGGTGCAGCGCATTGATCACCGCGGAGAAGCGAGGCGCATCCTGAACCGCGGCAACCGAAGCCTCGAGATCGCTAGCGTGCAAGATCTGCAGGGTAAAGGTGGGCGGCTGAGAGGAGAGCCTAACGTTGGGATCTGAGGCGATAAACCCTGCCCCGCCGCCGGCTGGAGGAACCGAGCTACTGTCGGTGGTACCGCAGGCGCTGGCCAGGCTCAGCAGCAAGCAGCACAGCCCAACCCGCAGGAACTTGGCCAGAGCGTTCAGCCAAGCTGGAAGCCCTCCCTCAGCAGGGGCAGCCCCTCGAGCACGACAAGCTGGTTTCATGACCACTCAAGACGCATCCGCATTCACGTTACCAAGGCTGGACAGGAGATTTCGCTATGACCTCAAGCGCAGGTTAAGCTTCCCGGGGATCCCAGCCAAACTGCTGCAGATCCACCCGACCTTCGGCGTCAAAGGGGATCCCTTCAGCTTGGAGTAGGACTTTTTGCAAGTCGTCGTAGCCAAGGCGAAAGGGGGAGTAGGAAATGCAGCCCTGGGCGTTGATCACCCGGTGCCAAGGGATGTCGGTGTTTTGGCCTTGCAGGCGAAACAAAGCATAGCCCACCTGGCGAGCATAGCCGGGGTAACCGGCAACCCGCGCCACCTGCCCATAGGTGGCCACTCGGCCCGGCGGGATCCGCCGCACCACTTCGTAAAAGCGCTGGTAGAGGCTAGTAGATGGAGCGCTAGTGGAGCCAGACTGGGTCACCGGGATCCTCGCTCAAACTTGGCAGACAATAAGATGTGGAACGGATTGGATCCCCGGGTCCATGAGCTATTTAATCGCGGTACTGCCGGATCGCATAGCCGCTGAGGCAGCCTACAGCGCCCTGGAACAAGCCGGCTTTTCCCTAGAGCGATTGCATCTGCTGGGGCGGGGCTACAAGAGTGCCGACGAGTTTGGGCTGATTGACCCGGCCCAAGCGGCCCGCCGTCAGATGCGGCGCCTGGCCATTTGGTTGGTGCCCTTTGGCTTTTTGGCCGGGGTGGGGTTCAGCGTTTTGAGTGGTTTGGATACCTTTGCCTGGGCGGGACCTATAGGCAACCACCTGATCGGCGGCCTATTGGGCGCGATGGGCGGGGCCATGGGCAGCTTTTTCGTCGGCGGCGGAGTGGGCTTGTCTGGTGGCTCCGGCGATGCTTTGGCTTACCGCAACCGCCTAGACGCAGGCAAGTATGTGCTCATTGTGGAAGAAGAGAGCGAGCCCCGCATCCGCGAAGCCACTCGGATTCTGCGCCAGTTTGAGCTGGAAAATCTGCAAGGGTACAGAGAGCGCCCCTAGACTGGGAGATCTGGGCAGCTATTGAGAGAACTCAGGGAGGTCCAAAAGCATGTCTTGGCTGTGGCAGCAAGTCCCATCGCCGCTTGGGCGGTGGCGAAAGGAAGGGATCCCCAGCTTTGCCGCTGCTGGGGGTGCACTGGCAGTTACGGGGTTTTTTTCGCCGGCTTTTGCCCACCACGCCCTGGGAGGGAAACTGCCTGCAACGGCCTGGGAGGGATTTCTCTCCGGGCTGGCTCACCCTGTCATTAGCTTGGATCACCTGGCCTTCGTCGTGGCCATCGGTCTTGTGGCAGCGGGGCAGCCCTGGCGCTACGGGATCCCGCTGGGCTTTGTGCTAGCGGGTCTGGTGGGCACTGGGATCCACCTGGCCGGCTGGGATCCCCTGGGACTGACGGAGCTGGCCATTGCCTCTTCCGTGGTTCTCTTCGGCTTGCTGCTGGTGCAACCGCGGCAGATCCCAAGTTGGCTCTTGCTAATAGGGGGATCCCTGGCGGGGCTATTCCATGGCTATGCCTACGCCGAAACCATTATCGGCGCCCAACCCATGCCTTGGGTGGGATATCTACTGGGGTTGAGCACCGTCCAGTATGGGGTAGCTCTCCTGGCCCTTTGGGCAGCAGAACGCTGGGGGTTGCGGATCCCTGGCTTAACTCGCTGGGCCGGCTGGGCGATTACAGTGGTGGGGGCTGCCTTCCTGACCTTGGCAGTGGTGGGCGCGTAAAAAGCGCCAATTTTGCTCCCTTGCGCTCGGGATCCCCGATCCGGTACAAGGATAGCGGTGAAGATCTGTAAAACGAGGGGAAAACACATGGAGCGCACCTTTATCGCCATCAAACCGGACGGTGTGCAGCGCGGCCTGGTGGGCACCATCATTCAGCGCCTGGAGAGCCGGGGCTACCAATTGGTGGGCCTGAAGCTGGTGCAAGTGAGCCAAGAGCTGGCGGAAGCCCATTACGCCGAACACAAGGAGCGCCCCTTCTTCCACAGTTTGGTGAAGTTCATTACCTCGGGGCCGGTGGTGGCTATGGTCTGGCAGGGCAAAGGGGTGATTGCTGCCGCCCGTAAGCTCATCGGCAAGACCAACCCCCTGGAGGCAGAACCGGGCACCATTCGCGGCGATTTTGGCATCGACATTGGCCGCAACCTCATTCACGGCTCCGATGGAGTTGAAACCGCGCAGCGGGAGATCGCCCTTTGGTTCGATGAGTCGGAATTGGTGAGCTGGACACCGGTTGCCCAAAGCTGGATTTATGAGTAAGTATGGCTATTGCAAATCGCCAACCTCATCTCCAACGGCAGTGCTATGATCCCCAGTTCTCCTCTGCCTTCGGCACAAAGGCTAGGAGCAAAGTCTGTGCAGCACTCCGGGGCAATATCTCAAACGGGCTTCAATTGGCTGTGAACTGCTGCCCTGGAAGCGCCACCCCTTCTCTGCCAAAACTCGAGCGGCAAGCAGGATCTGTTTGCTACTGAATTGTTGTTTTCTATCTCCCCAGGCGTAGAAGCTTTCCACCAACTCTGCCGTCGTAGAAGGGTGCCCACGAGTCACGATCCGGTGGACAGTAGCCAGCAATTCTAGACCATAGGGCGACTCAAAGCCCTCCACGAGGTCGCTGACACGCTCAAAGCGTTCTCTCGTCTCTGGCTGATCGGCGAGATAGCTGTGGGCCTCCTCGATGGCGCCAGGCACCAGCTCCAGCTTCTTGTCTGGTCGGTCACTCCCCGATCCGTACCCAGAGATGTAGTAACCCTCGATTTCCTTAAGAACATGCCGCAAGTTCTCGGCGTAGGGTCCATGAACGCCCTTTGTAAATCGCAGGCGAAGCGGCTCCCCGGCTTCCTGCAGGAAGTACATCAGCTTGTGCAGCTCAAGCAAAGAGACAAACGGAACAAGTAGACCGTTTACATAGCGCTCCATAAGGCCCACCAGCACCGCTCTTCCCGGCGTCAAGGAAGGGATCTGGCCGCGGCGCATGCTCTTCGGTAAAGGCTGAGGCCCGGTGGGCTCAAAGACAAGGATGTGGACGTCGGGAAGTTCTGCTAGCGCCTGCTCGATGCGGGAGCGCACATCGGGCCAATGAAGACCCCCGAGGCCACAACCCAGGGGTGGCAAAGCGACTGAGCGCAGACCAAGATGCCTGATCTCCTCGGCAAGGGACTTCAGCCCAGCTTCTATATCCTCGATCCGCGACTTCCCCCGCCAGTGGCGTTTTGTGGGGAAATTGATGATGTAGCGCGGATTGGTCAGGTTTCCGGTCTCGAAAACGAACATTTTGCCCGGTTGGACTTCCCCCCGCCGGCAGGCTGCGGCATAGGCCTTGAAGTTCCCAGGCCATGATTTCAAGTGCTGTCGCAGAACCAGTAACAAGAATCCCCTGCCTTTAGGCAGGGGGGTATGTCAAAATCCCTTGCAAGTTGTCTACATGGGTAATGTGGTAGATTTTGGGACTTTCTGGAATTGGCGCCATACCTTCGCTCTACGATGCAGCTTTGAAAAAGGCAGAGCCAGATGTGCTTCAGCTAGAAATCGCAGGAGCCCCGCACTGTACCCGTAGGGTCAGTGCCGGGAGGAATGCGCTTTGATGAAGTACAATGAACTTATGAGCCAAGTCCTGACCATCTCCTGCAAGCTCAAGGTAGCCCAGTCGCAAGCCGCCAAATTGGACGCGACTTTGGAGGCTTTTGGCCAAGCCTTGAATTGGGTCAACCAGAACACGCCGGAGAAGATCGTCAACGCGGTCAAACTGCAATCCCTTTGCTACTACGAGATTCGAGCCCGGTTCGGCTTGTCCAGTAACTTGGCTCAACAGGTGTGCAGACGGGTGGCGGGCGCTCGCAAAGTGGCGAGACAGCGCAACCGTCCGGTTAAAGAGTTCAAGCGTAGGTTCGTTACCTACGACGCCCGTATCTTTTCGTTCCGTCAAAAAGACTGGACGGTGTCGCTCACCACGGTGGAAGGGAGAGAACGCTTTGAACTGGCCATTGGCAACTACCAGCGTGGGATGCTGGCTGGTTCCAACCCCAAATCTGCCACCCTGGTCAAGCGCAAAGATGGCTCCTACTACATCCAGATTTGCGTAGAGGAAAAAACACCCAAGCAACAAGATACCGACAAGGTGATCGGGGTGGACTTTGGAAGGACAGATATTGCCCATACGTCAGAGGGGGACAACTGGAATGGACAGCAGTTGAACAGAGTCCGAGACCACTACTCCCGGTTGAGGGCGGTACTCCAACGCAAAGCCAGTAAGGGCACACGCAGTTCGCGGCGCAGATGCCGTCAACTGCTGCAACGGCTGTCTGGCAAGGAAAGACGCTTTCAAGTGTGGGTCAATCATCGCATCTCCAAAACTATTGTCTCCAGGGCAAAAGCTACCAACAGCGCTATTGCTCTGGAAGACCTGACAGGGATCCGGGAAAGGGTCAATCAACAACCCCGCAGCAAAGCCGAGCGGCGTAGGACCAACAGTTGGGCGTTCTACCAACTACGTCAGTTTCTGGAGTACAAGGCGAGGGCTGCAGGGGTTTCTCTGATTCTTGTTCCGCCCGCCTACACGTCGCAGACCTGCCACCGGTGCTTACACATCCACCCTGAGCAGGGTAAGTCCTACCGCAGTGGCAAGTCGTTCAAGTGTGGGCACTGTGGATGGGAAGGGGATGCGGATTTGAATGGTGCGAATGTGATTGCGCTCTTGGGGGCTGCTGTAAACCAGCCTAGAGGTTCGGGCTTGTTTTGTTCTCTGGTAGAGCAGAGCAGGCCCAGGGCTACTGAAAGCCCGCTCCGTACCGCTTAGCGGTCGGAGTCGGGTAGTTTACTCGGAACGAGAGTTGAGACCGACAGGCTTTTGAGCAGTGGAGCTCTCGCTTGGCTCGGGCAGATAGAGACGTTCTTCCGAGGCGTCGTACTCAAACAGCTCTGCATAGCGTCCCCAATCAATGGCGGTGGCAAACTGCCGTTCGGCTTCAGCGTGGGGGAAGTGTTCGTCCCAAAGATCCAAGAAGAAGTCCGCTCGCATGGAGCGGCTGCCTTTTTCTTCCAGAGTCTGCAAGATGCTGCGGAACACGGGAACCCGTGCCAATAGCTGTTGTCGGAAGAGATCCTTGCTGCGCAGGATGGTGGTGTTGGCAAAGTCCTGGCCAATTTCGGTCAGTTGCACCACCCCGCTGGCCACCTCGGCAAAGCCCAACAGCACCGCCGCATCCAAAATCGGCAGCAGATCGTCCACGGCCAGTTGCAGCCGCTCGGCCAAATCGGCAATCTCCGCCCGCCCTTGCGGCCACTCCACGATCAACTCCAGCAGACCGCTGATCCCGCCCACCCGCGCATGGGGCAGAGGCAGGGCATAGGGGGAAGTGGCCTTATCACCAGCCAGCGCAGGCAGAGCCACCTCTCCGGTAACAGCAATTTCGGGGTTGGTCATGATCTCGTAGATGTAGTCCACCAAGGACTTGAAGCGGGGATCCGTGCGCTCGTGAGGCCGCGGCAGATCTATTCTCACCTCCCCCCGGATCCGCCCCGGGTTGGATCCCAGAATCACCACCCGATCTGCCAAAAACACCGCCTCTTCGATGTTGTGGGTAACGATGAGGATGCTTTGGGAAGGGAAGGCTTGGGCGTTCCACAGCTCATCAATTTCCCCCCGCAGGTTTTCCGCCGTCAGCACATCCAAGGCGCTGAAGGGCTCATCCATAAACAGCACCTTGGGCTCCAAGACAAAGGCGCGGGCAAAGCCCACCCGCTGTTTCATGCCCCCCGAAAGCTCTTTGGGGTAAGCGCTCTCAAACCCATCCAAGCCCACCAGGTCAATGGCCTTCAGGGCCCTTTGCCGGCGGATCTCGCGGGGGATCCCTCGGGCTTGCAGCCCCAGCTCCACATTTTCTTGCACGGTCAGCCAGGGTAGGAGAGCAAAGCTCTGAAACACCATCGCCACATCGGGGTTAGGCCCGCGTAGAGGCTGGCCGTTGCTCAGCACCCGCCCTTGGCTGGGGGGGATCAGGCCCGCCATGATGCGCAAAAGGGTGCTTTTGCCACTGCCGCTGCGGCCCAGCAGAGCCAAGACCTCCCCTGCCCGCACTTGCAAATCAATTTGGCTTAAAACGGTAAACTCCCCCTTGCCCTCTGGCAAAGGAAAGCGCTTGTAGACTTTCTCAACCTCAATTAAAACGGGGGAAGCTGCAGAGCTCATAGAGAGATTGCCTCAGAAATTGAAAAGACTAAAGGTGATACTTTTCTTCCGCCAACTGATACAGCCGTCGCCAGAAGAGGCGGTTAAGGCCCACCACAAACAAGCTCATCATGCCAATGCCCAAGGTAATGCGGGGCCAGTCCCCCACCGAGGTTGCCTCGGCAATGTAGGTGCCCAATCCTGTAGCCTTGAGGGTGGTGGATCCCCAGGCCACAATCTCCGAGACAATGCTGGCGTTCCAAGCGCCGCCGCTGGCCGTGACTCCCCCGGTGACCCAGGCGGAAAAGATCCCTGGAATGATCAGCTTTCGCCAGCGCTGCCATCCTCGTAAGCCCACATCCACGGCCATTTCTCGCAAGTCCGTGGGGATGCTTTGGGCACCGGCAATGGAGTTGAAAAGGATGTACCACTGTGCCCCCAACGACATGAGCAAAATGCTGCCCCACTCAATGCTGATCTGGGCGCGGATAAAAAACAACGTGGCAAAGGGAAAAAGGAAATTGGCCGGGAAAGCTGCCAGGAATTGCACCACCGGCTGCAGCAGTTTCGCCAGTTTTGGATTAAAGCCAATGGCCACCCCAATGGGAGTCCAGATCACCGTGGCGAACACCAGCAACACGCTAACCCGCAGCAGGGTGAGGATCCCTAGCCCGAAGGTCAGCATCACCTCTCCAAAGCCTACAGTGGTAGCCACAAAATAAACAATCCAAATCCCAATGCCGCCAATAGCTGCCCAGGAAAGCTGGGTTAGCAGCCGCTCGCGGCGTCGCTCGACCTCAGGACTGAGGGGATCCACCCAACGGGGGCGAGTTAAGTGGGACAACAGCCGATCCACCAACTCTGCCAAGGGGGACAGCCAACTGCCGATCAGCCGCGGGATCCGCGCCGTGGTCAGCAGATCGTACAGCCAGGATTCGGGGGCAGCAGCCCCGCTGCTCTGTTCCAGGCGAAACTTATCCGACCAAGCCACCAAGGGCCGCCAGAAGAGCTGATCCACCAGCAGGATCACCCCGGCCATGGTCAGGAGCGCCCAGCCCAGCTTGGGCAGATCCTCCGCCTGGACGGCCGCTTCCACATAGGATCCCAGCCCCGGCAGCGTGTATTCCTGGTTGAGCACACTGATGGCTTCGCTGGCTGCCACAAAGAACCACCCCCCACCAAAGCTCATCATGGCGTTCCAGATGAGGCCCACCATTGCCGCCGGCACTTCCAACTGGGTAAAGCGCTGCCACCCCGACAGGCGATACAAGGTAGCCGCTTCCACCAACTCTTGAGGCAGCGTGCGCAAGGATTGGTAGAAGGAAAAGGTCATGTTCCAGACTTGGCTGGTGAAGATGGCAAAGATAGAAGCCGCCTCCAGCCCCAGCAAGCTGCCGGGAAAAAGGGCAATAAAGCCGGTGACGGTAATGGAGAGAAACCCCAACACCGGCACCGATTGCAAGATATCCAACAGGGGGATCAAAATGCGCTCGGCCCAGCGGCTTTTGGCAGCAATGTAGCCATAGACCAAAGTAAAAAGGGTGGAAAAGGCCAAGGCAATGAACATGCGCAAGGTGGAGCGGGCCGCATAGTAGGGCAGGTTGCGCGGATCCAAGTCGATCCGGGGCACCACCGCCGGGGGCTGAAACCGCTCAAAAGCCCCTACCCCCACCTGCGCCACCAAGGCCAGGAGAACCAACGTGCCCAGAATGATGGCCCCATCGGCAGCCCCCGCTGGCAGCCGACGCAGCGCCTCCGGAGAAGGAAAAGTCCTCATCTTCCCTGACCAAGCCCGGCATCCGCGCCCAGTGTACACCGTTTGCGGTTAGCCAGGATCCAGCCGGCTACTCTTCCGGCAAGTCGGGGGGAGACTCCTTCCACTGGGGATCGTCCAAGATGGCTTTTTTGGTCTGCTTGAGTTGTTTCCACAGCTCCTTGATTTGCCGGTAGGCTTCTTCCGGGGTAATTTTGCCCCCGGTTTCCAAGCTACAAATCAAGGACACTTTATTGCTAAATTCCTGCAGGTTGGCATCAAAAACTAGGTTCTGCGGCTTCACTTCGCCCCAGTAGGGATAGCGAGGCGAAATGAATTCATCTTTGTTGGGAGGTTTGTTGGGAGGAGTTGGTTCTGCCACGGCCTAACCAGGGTAAAAGAATGGTTCACAACAAGAAGGTCAACATGAAAAGCTCCATTAAAGCAGGATCTACTAGCCCAGTTTATGGGCGTTTTCTCTTAACCGGCTTGGGTACTTTTGTGGGATCTCGCAGAGGATAAAACGGCTCTTGAATAGACGCTTCCCCACGTGTCGAGGGGGTGGAACTCTTCCTGGCTTTGGGTTGGGGGGGGGAACGCTTCAGGCGTGGGCGCGGCGGCGTTTTGAGTACTGGGCCGATGGGAGTGCCCGCCTCCACATAGAGCAGGGATCCACGGCGGCGCACCTGCAGATCCCAGAAATTGCCTACCCCTTTGCCCGGCAGGGATCCGATCAGGCGCAATTTAAAGGCTTGGGGCTTGGAGGCTGCAGTTCCATCCTTCTGGACTCGCTGAGAGGGAGAGTTGGCAGAAGCTTTTTTGCCCGATTGACGGATCTTGACAATGATGAACCCTTTCTCCTGGGATTGAAAAACGACCTCGCCCCGGATGGAAAACCAATCCGGCACCACCGTCGGACGGGATCCCTCGGGGAGAGTTCGCCCCATTTCTTCTGGGGCCCACACCCCCAGCAACTGCACGTGCAGATCTTCGGTTTTGTCGCGGGTGCGAGGATAAACCACCCACAGATAGTTGCGTTCCGGCTTCAGGTGCTTCCGTACCAGGCTCATCACCCGGCCCAGCAATACGGCATTGAGATCCAGGCCATCCGAGGTGCGCAAAATCCCGCGGGTAAAGTGCTCTGGGGAGGGGATGTATTGCCCTTCGATGAGGCCGATGGCTCGGTATTGCATCTTCTCCCCAGGCGGGGGGATGGGTTCCAAACAGACTCGCTCTTTCTTTTCTTCCAAGCTAGCAGTGGTACTGACAACAGGCTGCAAGGACTCCGTCCCGCTGTCGCGAACAGCACCAGGAGCTGCCGCAGGATCCTGAGCTTTCGCTGATGACAGGGATCCCTTGGCCTCACCCGTTGAGCTGGGTCTGGGGGGCCGTACAGGTCGAAAGGGAGGTCTCAGATCGGAGGACATTGTGACGGTTCCGTTGCTGTCAATTCAGAATGCTCGGCGGCAGACATTTACCGTTGCAAAAACAGGCCATAACTTTGCTCTTGACCCAAGACCTGCTCAACACACCATTCACTAGCCTAACAACGCCCAACAGCGTCTTTCCATCCTGCTTCCATTGACAAACTCCCAGCAGGTGCCCTCGTCGGGAACTGGGGAGCCAGCAGTTGTCAACACTGTAGCCGACGTGTAGCCAATACTAGCAACTGTTCCAAGGGAATGGTTCTCAGGCCGCAGAATGTTTATCCCCCAGACAGAACCATTTCATCTTTATGGTCATTTCGATTCGAACTAGGACATTATACTCACACCCAAAACATTGAAGGTGCAGAGCCAGAAGGCTTTTCTCAGTAGCCCAGGCGTCTCACCCTAAGCTGAAACGAATAGAGTACCTGTAGTTTTTTCCGGCAACGCTGACTGGAGGTGTTTTTGCACAGCCGGGATCCGACTGACCGATCCCCAGGGCTCCCGCAAAGGCTGGGGCGCATGATCTTTCCCGAGCCGATGGGATCCATTAGCCATTCCTGGGGTTCACCGTTTAGGCAGGCGTTACCCACACCTGGGGAGTAAAACTGCCGTGTAGGCCATAGGGAATGTGGTGCCGCAATGGGATCCGCGCAACCGGGCCGGCTGTCAGGTCGGCTGCTTCTAGGATCACCACTTGAGAGCGCTGGCTGGCCGCATCAAAAACCACCGTCACGATCCACCCTGCCTCTTCTCCCTGGTCTTCTGGATTGGGGATGAACACCGGTTCTCCCACAAAGCCGCGGGGGGCAAAGCTGTACTGCTGTGTGCGGCCTGTGGCGGTATCCAGCTTGAGGATGGCTTGCAGAGGAGCATTGGGGCCAGGAGCATGGGTGGCCCCGATGTAGATGTAGCGGTGGGATCCCCCCATTTGAGCCGGGTGGATGGCCGGAAACTCCACCGAGCGATCCAGCAGCAGTTCCCGCTTCACACTGCCCCCCTTGGGATCCAGATAGAACCGCCACAGCTTGCCCGCCGGAATCTGGGCAAAGTCAATCTGCAGGTAATCGGCATCCGGCTCCAGGGCAGGGTAGCTCTCATAGAGGACGGCATCCACCACCACCTGATCCCCGACTTCGTAGCCGTTGACAAAATGGAAAACAAACCCCGGCTCCGCTTCCAGTTGCAGCGGCTTATCGCCCTGGGGAAAGAGCCAGATGCGGGTTGGCTCCCCCGGTTTCAAGGTCAAACAGGTGCCCGCCGGTTGCCAGCCCAACACAAACGGCAGGGGGTTGAAAGCCAAGGGATTTTGGAAAAAGATACGGTAGCGGGGTGTCCAGACAAAATCGTGCAGGAAGGCAAAACCGGGCAGGCGGTAATCCCGCTTTTCCACCAAGCGCCCGCGCGAGTCCAGACGATAAAACAGCAACGTGGAGTTCTGGGCAGCCCGCACTCCAAAGGCGATGAGATCTCCCGTGTGGGGATCCCGCCGGGGATGGGCGGTAAAAGGCTGGTTGGCTGAGATCCCTCCTGCAAACGTTTCGATCCCCTCGGTGGCCAAGGTGGCCGGGTTCAGCCGGTAAGGGGCACTGGCCTCCCACAGGGCCAGCAGCTTGTCTCCCTGGTAGATGACATTGGTGTTGGCGGGATTTTTGAACCGCAAATCGAGAACATTGGCCCACCAGCCGCCCGGCTTTTGGGTGCCAAACACCCCTCGGTAAAGCACCCGACCGGCTTTTTCCTCTGCTTCAAACTCGCGGGTGCGCACAAACCGGTTGCGAAAATGAACCTTCCCCCCCACAAAGGTGATGGCGCAGACCATGCCATCGCCATCGAACGGGTGCCCGTAGCGCTGGGATCCCACCTCCAGCTTGCCCGGGCCGTTGCGAAACAGGGTTCCCCGCAACCCTGCCGGGATCCGTCCTTCGATCTCCGTAATCCAATAGTCGTACTCCTGGGATAGGGAGCGATAGCCCAATTGCCAGTCGGTGGTGCTGTAGGGAAGGGAAGCGACGCTGACCATGGAAGATCTGCATGCAACGCCCTCTATTGTTGCTTAAACTTTTGTGAAGTCGCCAGTTTTTCTGGGCCGGGATGGTCTCCTGGGTGGGGATCCCCAAGATGGAGTCGCCCCGATTCGACTATGGTAGGAAATGCCCCCAAAGCGCCTGACAGGATAGACAGCACCCATGTTTGATGCCCTCTCCGAGAAGTTGGAATTGGCCTGGAGAAAGCTGCGCGGCCAGGACAAGATCACCGAAACCAACATTCAAGAAGCTCTGCGGGAGGTGCGGCGAGCCCTGCTGGATGCGGATGTCAACTTGCAGGTGGTGAAGCAGTTCATCGAGGATGTGCGGGAAGCTGCCCTGGGATCCGAGGTCATCCTGGGGGTGACGCCGGATCAGCAGTTCATCAAGATCGTCCACGACGAGCTGGTGAAGGTGATGGGGGAAGCCAACGTGCCCATTGCCCAAGCGGAGCAGCCTCCCACCATTGTCCTCATGGCCGGTTTGCAGGGATCCGGGAAAACCACCACCTGCGCCAAGTTGGCTCTGTATTTGCGCAAGCAGGGCAAGAAGTCTCTCATGGTGGCCGGAGACATCTACCGTCCGGCGGCCATCGACCAGCTCAAGACGCTGGGCCAGCAAATTCAGATCCCCGTTTTCGACCTGGGCAAAGCAGATCCCGTCGAGATTGCCCGGCAGGGGGTGGAGACGGCCCGGCAGCAGGGCTACGACTACGTGATTTTGGACACTGCCGGTCGTTTGCAGATTGACCTGGAGATGATGGCGGAGCTAGAGCGGATCAAGGCGGCGGTGCAGCCCCACGAGATCCTGCTGGTGGTGGATGCCATGATCGGCCAAGAGGCGGCCAGCCTTACCCGAGCCTTCCACGAGCGCTTGGGCATCACTGGCGCCATCCTCACCAAGCTGGATGGGGATACCCGCGGTGGGGCCGCCCTTTCCATTCGCCAAGTGTCCGGCCAGCCCATCAAGTTCATCGGCGTCGGCGAAAAGGTGGAAGCGCTGGATCCCTTTTACCCAGATCGCATGGCCTCCCGCATTCTGGGGATGGGGGATATCCTCAGCCTGGTGGAAAAAGCCCAAGAGGAAATCGACCTGGGAGATGCCGCCAGCATGGCGGAGAAGATGATGACCGCCCAGTTTGATTTCACCGATTTCCTCAAGCAGATGCGCCTAATTAAACGCATGGGATCCTTGGCAGGGCTGCTGAGACTGATGCCAGGGATGGGCAAAATCAGCGAGGAACAACTGCAAAAGGGACAAGACCAACTGGCCCGCGCCGAAGCCATGATCAACTCCATGACCCCCGAAGAGCGGCGCAACCCGGATCTGTTGGCCCGCAGCGTCAGCCGCAAACGACGGGTGGCCCGCGGATCTGGCCACAAGCTGGAGGATGTCAGCCGACTGGTCAGTGATTTTCAACGCATGCGCGACATGATGCGCAACATGGGCATGGGTGGCGGTTTTCCCGGTATGGGTTGGGGGGGTGGGCGTACCTCTCTTCCCGGCGGGGATCCCAGTTGGCGCGGACGTTCAACGGCCTCTCCCTCTCGGCAACAGCCCAGCCGCAAGCCGGGCAAAGGTGGGGGTAAAAAAGGGGGCGGCAACCGCGGATTTGGGGGCAAGTAGGATAGGATTATGCCCTTCCACGTTGTTTTGGTTGCCCCAGAGATCCCGGCCAATACGGGGAATATCGCCCGCACCTGTGCAGCCACCGATACCCCTCTCCATCTGGTGGATCCTCTGGGGTTTCGCCTTTCGGATCGCTACCTCAAGCGGGCGGGGCTGGACTACTGGCAGCATGTCCAACTGTATCGCTACCCCTCTTGGTCTGCTCTGGTGCAGGCCCACCCTGAGGCCCGGTTCTGGTGTTTTAGTGTGCGCGGCAAAGCCCTTTATACGGAAGTAACCTATCAGCCGGGAGACTGGTTGGTGTTCGGTAGCGAAAGCCGGGGGTTGGATCCTCTGTTCTTGGAAACCTATCCCAGCGTGCGCATCCCACTGCGGGGGCCGGTGCGCAGCCTGAACCTCAGCAATGCCGTAGCGATTGCCCTTTTTGAGGCGCTACGTCAGCAGGGATCCCTGACAAAAGAATAAGTGGTCGGGTTGGCCCTGATATAATAGCTACTTCTCCCCGTCAGGAAGATGTGTGCTCTGCAGTATCTGCGCCCCGACTTGCTCTACCTCAAGCCCTACGACGCTGTGCCAGCCCCGGCTGCCGACAAGCTGGATGCCAATGAGTTCCCCCTCGATTGGCCGGCGGGCTTTAAGCAGAAGCTCTCCCTCCTTTGGGAAAAGGGGATCCCCAGCAACCGCTATCCCGATGCCCACCACCGGGGCCTGAAGCAGGCCATCGCCGCCTATGCCGGAGCGGAGCCAGAGCAGATCAGCTTGGGCAATGGGTCGGATGAGCTGATTCGCTCGCTGCTGATTGCCACTTGTTTGGGCGGGCGGGGCGGTATTTTGGTGGCAGAGCCCACCTTCTCCATGTACGCCATCCTGGCCCAGAGCCTGGGGATCCCAGTGGTGCGGGTTCCCCGCGACCCGGAGACGTTTGCTCTGGATCTAGAGCGATGTCAACAGGCTTTGAGGGAGCATCCGATTCGGGTGGTGTGCCTGGTGGATCCCAACTCGCCGACGGGGAATGGCCTGACGGCTGCAGAGTGGGAGTGGGTGGAAGGGCTGCCCGAAGAGATTCTGGTGATTTTGGATGAGGCCTATTTTGAGTTCAGCCGGCACACAGCCCTGCCCAAATTGGCGGAGCATCCCAACTGGGTAATCTTGCGCACCTTCTCCAAAGCCTTTCGCCTGGCGGCCCACCGGGTGGGCTATGCTGTGGGTCATCCACAGCTTATGCAAGTGTTGGATGGGATCCGCCTGCCCTACAACCTCACGGCCCTTTCTCAGTGGGCGGTTCAGATGGCTTTAGAGCATGCCGAGGAGCTTTTGGCCGACGTGACGCTAATTTGTCAGGAGCGGGAAGCCCTTTATCAAGCTCTGCAGGAGCTGCCAGGGGTGCGGGTGTGGCCCAGCCAAGCCAACTTCCTCTACTTCCGGGTGGCCGGCTGGGATCCCCAAGAGCTGCAGCGGGCCTGGCAGGAGCTGGGGACTGGTGTGCGCTACACGGGTGGGGGGCTGCGTCTGACGGTGGGCACCCCTGAAGAGAACCGACGGGCCTTGGAGCGCCTGCGCCAAATCCTGCAGTAGATCTCCCGGCTCCGAGTTGCTTTTGGAGCCAGCCTAGGTGGACAAGCCTGCGGTCAAGAAACGCTGGATCAAGCTGTGCACCTGCTGCAATTGTCGTTCGTCCAGATGCTCCAGCGCCTGGGCGATTTCCGCTCTGAGTCGGCTCTGGGTGTCGGTTTGGGCCCGCTGCAGCAGCCAACTTTGGACAGGGCTGGGGTACTCCACAAAGTCAAACGCCCAGGGATCCCGTTCGTCCAGCTCAGGTTCTGCCTGGGGCAGCTGCTCCCTCCAGCGCTCTTGAGCCTGTCGAAACTCCTCTGCCAAACGGTCTGTTGGGCGTCCTTCTGCTTGGAGAAACTCCTGATACCTTTGGTGGGTCACCAGCCAGCGCTGCCGGATTTGAGAGCGTTTCAGCCTGTCGGTTCTGCTTTCGGTGAAGCGCTCGTAAAACCTGAGCGTGTCTCGGTAGTGGCCCAATCGCTCACAAGCCAAGCCTACCTCCAGGGGCTGTAGCCACCAGGCCCGCTCCATCTGTGTGCTGGTAACCACTTCCTGCAGAAAATCTCGCAGCCCAGGGGATTTGCGCCTTAAGTCTTCCCAGTTGGTCCGGATATCCCGGGCCATGGCAGCCACCAGCTCGTAGTCATGTCCCCGCTGCCACGCCTGAGGATGGGCCTGCACCGTTTTCCAGAGCTTCTCCCACTCTCGGCACTGGATCAGAACTCGCAGCATCAGCGGCCAGTCTTTCAAGCGCTCCAGACTGGTGACGACGTCGCCGATGTACTCTGCCCACTCGCCTGTGAGGGGACGTCCTGCCTCTTGCCATCGGTCCAGCACCACCGAGTCTTGGCGGTCTTTGGATAGCCACCTCACCTTGCCGGGAAGGGGTTCCAGGTGGATCTTGGCCCGGTAGTAGGGGGAATGCTCCGTTTGGCCCCCCTGATCCCAAACCTCTACCGCCCGCTCAAATTCCTGCCGATAGAAGTGACAGATACCCCAAATCTTGTAGTACTGATTCGCGAACGGCTGCCGCTGGCCGAGAAAGGCCAGACGTCCCTTCAAAGCCTCAAGGGTCTCTTGCAAAAACCGGCTGCGGGCCTCTTCCTGGGGGCAGAAAGTTCCCAAGTTGTTGAGAACTTGCTCAAGCTCTGCCAAAAATTGCTGTACACACTCTTTCCAGGTGGAATCCGTTCGTGTAAGCGGGACGAAGTCCCTATCTTTGGGGCTGACTTCAACGCTCAGCCAATCTCGCACCCGCACCACCTGTCGGAAGCGCTCCATAGACTTGACAGAGGTTCTTTGGGTCGCCACCATCAAGTCCACCAAGGGGCTGTAGTCTGGGATCCCAGGACATCCAGCAAAGTAGGCGGCGTTACGCTGCAGCTCCAACCAGGCCTTCCCTCTCCAAAAGCACTCCCAGGCTTCTCGTTTAAGATTTTTGTTGGGCAAAGCAGACTGCTCCAGGCTCAGGAACTTTTGCCCTGCGGAAACGTAATCCCTCTGGAGCTTGAGGAGCCAGGCCTGACATTCCTGTTCTAGAGGTGGTTTTTTTGCCTTCCGCGCCAGAGTTTGAACATCCTCCAGAAGTTTGAGGTTGCCCTCCTCGATGCCGCGCCTGAGAAGCTCAAGAGCTGCCTCCTGCAGATCTTCCAAGCTTGTATTGGTCCAGTACTGGATATTGATGCCTTTGACAGGGTAACCCAATACCGGTGGGTCGGTCTCCCATTCCGACCGATCCGGTTGCAGAGAAGGATGATTGAGCCAAGAGTTGGATTCTAAGCTTGGATCCCAGAACTCCCGCCAACCGGCAGAGGTGTCCACAATGGCCAGGGCCTCGATGGGGCGGGTAATGCCGACATACAATTGGTTGAGAAAATAATGGAGTTGCAGGGATATCGCCTCCCCAGCTCCTCGGGCGTAATAATTAAGCTGCCGGTTAAAGTTTTGTCGATAGGCGTTTCCAAACTTGTAGAGGATAACTTTTTTGAACTCCATTCCCTTAACAGACGTAGCAGTTTGCAGGAGCGGTGGTTTAAGATTCTGCTTCAATTCCTCGGCAAAGATCTTCTGGAGTTCGGGATCCTGACGCACGTAGTTCAGCTCCTCTCCCACAGGACAGGGTAAGATACAGACTGTTCCTGTGAGATCACTAAGCATTTTTCTAAGCTCATCTTCGATTAAGTTTCTTTCCTGACCATCCAGCACAAACCTTTGAACCGGCATGCCCTGCTCATGGGGACGCCAGGGCTGTTGGGGATAGATTTCTCGACTCTTGCTGAGAACTCGCCGCCACAGGTTGACTACATTGCTAAAACGAGTAACTTGTGGATTGCTGCGATAGTTGTTTCTCAGCTCCTGCGGGCCTGCAATCTCAAAGGGATGGCTCGGCAACAAGTAGGCGCGGATATGCTCGTAGAGATATTTTTTCAGAGCAGCCCAACGAAATCCCGTCGGGTTAATGGTTTGCAAGGGATCCCCGGCAAAGGCATAGGGCAGGCGCTCAATAGCCCAATCCAACTTGTATTTTCCCCAAGGAGATAAGCAAAAAATGATATTCAGCTCAAGTTGGGTAAAGTCCTGAACCTCATCGCAAAAAATGACTGGATGAATAGGATTAAGAGTGCCATTTTGCAGCACATCTCTGGCCAAATCTTGGTCATCCCAGTAGCCCTCGTGGGTGGTTCGATCCCGGTAACCCGGCCAAATCTCTTCGTAAATCCGCTCGAAGGCTTCTTCATCCACACTGCGGTCGGCCTCAGGCAATTCTCGGTAGCTATCGGGATCCAAATAGTCACTGACCTCATAGCCTTTGATCAGCGTGCGAATGGTGTGCCAAGCCAGCTCTACATCGCGGCGACCACAATACCAGCTCTGAAATCGATAAAAATTGACATACCGATCCGGTTGGTAGCGTTCTTGCCGCTCAGGGGGAAGGCAGTTCAGCAGGTAATCCTGAAAAGTGCTAAAAAAAGTTTGACATTGCTGAATTTCCTCCGTGGAGAAGCTGCATCCCTCCTCCCGATAGCGGTGGCTGATGCGCAAAATTGAACTTACCCTGTCGCGGGCTTGCTGCACCAAGCTTGGGCTGTAGGTCAAAAAGAGAGGGCGGTACTCAAGAGGTCTCTGTTTTGAAGTTTTGAGGTAGTGGCTGCAATAGTCGGCAAAGCGGTAGTACAACATCAGAGATTTGCCACTCCCGGCCCTTCCGTTGATCAGTAGGGGCATGGATGTACTCTGCAGGATTTCTTCCTCCTCCATGGACAAAGCCAAATTTCCCTCTGTGATCTCCTGCATTTCCAACCAAATGGTCTCATCCGCCACCATGTAGTCGGGGTAGGCGCGACGGGCGTACCGCTTCCACACCTCCAAAGGTTGCGGGTGCTGGAGAATGTCTGGCTGCTTGGCTTTCATCCCAAAGAGGCAGGTTTGGCATCCCAGCTCAAACCGTTCCTTTTGCTCTGGGGCGTGGTCGTAAACTCCAATGAGAAATGGAAACAATCTCCCCGGCTGCTCCCAGACTTGCACCAAGCTGACAGCCAGATACAGGGATCCCTCCTGCCAGCATTTGACCTCTGCCTCCAGATAAAACGGCGGGAGCTGCCGGTAGAGCCTGCCTTCAATGTCATCTACCAAGCGGGATACTGCTTGGTAAGCCTGGCGCCGCTGCTCTGGAGAAAGGGCCCGTACTTGCCGAACCCATTCCCCACTTTCCAACACCAGCCGCTCCTGCGGATTGGGAGCATTCAAGAACTGTGTCCATTCATACAGCTCGTCGGGCAGAGGGGGGAGATGGTTTGGCGGATCCCCTGGTTCGTGCCGCTGCGCCAGCCACGCCTGCAAACGGTCATCGGGCACCCAGCTCCGCACCCGTTCTTGATAATCCGGATCTCGCCGTCGGTCTAAGAACTCCCGGTATTCGTGACTGCCTCTCGGCCAGAGGCCAAACAAAACCAGAACGGGTACCTCGCCTACATAGCGCAGCTCCCCCACCAAGCGAATGTTGTTGCGGAGATTACGCTTCCAGTAAGGGTAACGAACGTCAAACAACTGGCTCAAAAGGGTGCGACCCCCCTCTTCCAGCCGTTCTATCAATGCTTCTAGGTTGCACTGGGTTTTGCTTCCCAGAAACTCCTCCGGGCAATATACATACATGGGATCCCGCCGGGTATACCTGGAAGCCATCCTAGTGCCGGACTACTGGCGAAAATTGCCGCTGTGCCAAAAGTCTTAATTTTTTTCATAATCCCCACGTAGCCCACAACTACCTATGTAGCCATTTGCAAACTCACAAAACATCTCGATTCAAGCTTTTGTAAACTACCCGACACCCGCGCTATGCGCAGGGTGCGGGCTTTATCCCAATCCCTAGCGGCCCCAGAGGACAGCTAAGTTTCGGAATTTCAGGCGAGTTTACAGTCGCCCCAAGGAGAGA